>NZ_JBEPWZ010000079.1:0-11293 GCF_041642155.1 Fodinibius sp. | reverse complement strand
TAATCCGGTCCATCTGCTCATCCGAATAGACAGCAGCTTCTCCCGCATTTCGTGCAGCCTGATTAAACGCCGTTGCCCAAATTAATGAACTTTCCTGATGAGGTAATGCGATGGGAGAATCAAACGATAAATTATTGCTATACTGAATACTGGGATCGCCGCTCGAACTTCCTTTTTTGGTTGTCATCAGAATGACTCCAAAAGCTCCCCGTGACCCATAAATAGCGGAAGCGGAGGCATCCTTCAACACAGAGACGCTTTCAATATCATTGGGATTTATGTTATTGGGGTTCATTTCCACCCCGTCTACCAGAATAAGGGGGGAATCATCTCCACTAATTGATCCCATACCTCGAATATTCCAGTCAGGCGTTGATCCCGGTTCACCCCCGCGATACCCCATGCTAAAATTTAGATTGGGCGAGGTACCCTGTAAAAGATCACCTACGTTTGCCTGAGCCCTGTCGTCAAGATCTTCCCCGGAAATTTCATCTATGGAACCGGTGATATTAGCTTCTTCCTGTGTACCATATCCCACTACTACCAGCTCATCTCCAAGGACGGCCTCAGGAGTTAATGCTATCTCCAGGTTTGTTTGACCTGCAATGGGCACTTCTTTCGATTGATAACCGATATAAGAAACGACCAGTGTATCCTGCAGAGACGGAACATCCAGGGAAAAAGTACCATCCGCATCGGTAGCCGTTCCGCGGGTAGTCCCCTTCACCATTAGATTTACCCCCGGCAGGGTTTCTCCGGAGTTCGCATCGATGACCTGTCCCGAAACAGGCTCCATAACAGCAGATGGCGGCACCTCCGAGGTATTTTTCTCTTTAATAACAATTTGGCCGGAAGGGGAAGCCAATACCTCCAGTTCGGTATCCTCAAATAGTTGCTTAAAGGCTTTAATAACGGTTACGCGGTCTTTTGAAAAATTGATGCTCTTTTCAGGCAGCTTTCCCTGATTATACGACAAGCGTACCCCCGCCTGGTTGGCTAATTCAACCAGTGCCTCTTCCAACGGTACCTGATCATAGGAGACCGAAATGGTTTTGCTATATAACCATGTAGTATTGCCATTGGAGGCATACCACTCAAGAGGGGCAAAATTTTTAGCTTGTATGCTGTCCTCCTGCGCCCATCCCGATTGATAGAGCAGAAACATACATACCATGCCCAGCAAAAAGAATCTTCCTTTTTTCAGCTTATTATCTCGCATAAGATTACACATCTTGGCTTTAATTAGATTATATTATTTGTTGTAAACGATGTAGGATCGTTTCGACGCTGCTTTCCTGTATTCCATATCGAGAGACAAAGCGATAGCCTCCAATACTTCCTCTAAAGGTTGGCTATCCGTAAATGAACCGGTAAACTGCCGGTCTCTCAGTTGTTCTCCATTATCACTTTCTATCTCTATGGTGATATTATAGTACCGCTCCAGCGTTTTCTTAACTCTTATAAACTGTTGATTGGAGAAGACCAGTTTCCCCTCGGTCCATCCCAGGTGAACGGCAAGATTCTCTACTTCCGTTACTTCGGCAATCCCAGCGGGTAATAATGAACCTTTCTGGTTCTGTGTAATTTCTTTGCTGTTAAGATTAGCGGTATCCTGTTTCGCTCGGAGCGCAACCTTCCCCTCCGCTACGGTTACCTCTACTTGTTCATCCCCGGAGTAGGCGCGAACATCAAATTGTGTACCCAGAACTTCCGTCACCGAGTGTTCAGTAACCACCAGGAAAGGCCGGACTGAGTCTGTCGCTACATTAAAGAAAGCCTGTCCCTCGAGTTGTACGCTGCGAAGGGAGTCGGAGAACGTCTCCGGCGTAATAATCTTACTTCCGGCATTCAGAATAACTCTCGTGCCGTCACTGAGGCGGAGATGGGTACGCTGTCCATGTTCGGATACAATTTCCTTATGAGCGGGGACCTGACCTTCTGAAACAGGTTCTTCTCGTTCCATGGGAACCGTAAAAAGCAGGATCAGACTGATCATCGCCGCGGCGGCGGCTACCAATCCCCATTTAAATCTGTGAGGCTTTTTATTAGCGGATACCTCTGATTCTTCCTTTTGAACCTCATTCGAGCCAGCAATATGTTCTCCCTCCTCCACTTCCTCTTCATCATGCTTTTCAAAATCTCTTCCATGCCGGATATTATACCGTAACCAGGCCGAATCCACATCCCAGTCCTCTTTTGACTCGGCCGGTGTCTCCAGCAATTTTTCGACAAATAAGATAATTTCTTCGTGATCCGCATCGGAAGCCATCCATTTTTGGACCTCCTCATGCTCAGCGGGATTACTTTCCCCCCGAACGTATCGCAGAATTTTTAACCAGCTGATATCTTCTTCATTCATCTAAAAAACATTCCTTTTGAAGTGCTTCAACAGTTAATACCGGATAAATGGAGTATACCCCTACAACTTTTTTATTTTTTTGGTGAATAGTTATTTATAATGCCTTGTACGGTTGGTTTCCAAGTAGACTTTTAACGTCCGGAAGATCTGAATGCCTTGATTAAGTAAAACTCTGACAGAAGCCAACGTCCGCTGGAATGCTTTCATCATATACTGTACAAGGGGTTATTGTATCAGACAGACCTAAAACATGTTAAAACGGCGCCAGGTGTGACGGGAGAAAAAAAGCGAATATATTTTCTCCGCGAATGAACAGGAAGGATCGAGACAAGCCAGGTATGCGTAATAATCATACTTTACAGGGAGAGGCTAAAATCAAGTGCTGTATAATGCAACTGAATTCTATAGGCGACTCAGACAGGGCTCAAATGGAAATGCCTTCCGATGATATAAAATGGGACAGCTCTTTGCGGAGGTGCTTTAACGAGCGGCTGATCTGTGTTTCTACGGTTTTGATGGAAATTCCCAGTACTTCTGCAATTTCCCTGTAGGTCAGATTGTCTTCCCGGCTCATCAGAAAAACATCACGGCGACGTTCCGGCAGTTCGCTAATTGCAGTCTTTACCGCCTGCTTAAACTCCTTGCCATTTATTTTTTCCTCAGGGCTGGTTTCTCGGCTCTCCAAAAATGACAGGTCATCGAGCTCTGCAAACGCATCCCGTTTACGTTGATTTAAATGCTTATAGGATTCATTCCGAACGGCGGTATACAAGTAGGCCCTTAATTTCCCATTTGCCTTAAGTCCCTTCCGGTTTTTCCACACCTTGTGAAAAACGTTATGAACCACATCTTCCGCTGCGGCTTTGGACTTTACATAACGAAAAACAAATTGACATAAGCGAGGATAATAAAACCGGTATAGTGCTTCAAACCCTTCTTTGCTCCCTTCCCGAATCTCTTCGACCCATCGATTTTCACGGGCCGTACGTTCATCGTTTGTAGCTGATTCCATACCCCAGGTCATTATTTATGAAGCTCGTTAAGCTGACTAATCGGTGATCCTACTCATTAGATTCGTTTAATTAAGAGTTTTATAAATCATTAGCAAATGTTTTGTACGTCAAAATTCAAGAGAGTATTTACTTACAGAAGCATAAAAGCCTACACCGCCGCTCATTGTAAACTGTGGTGGATACTGATCTATATTATGTGGACCGAACAGGAATACTATGATCCAAATTATCAACAAAAAAGTGGAGCAACCGAAGGCTGCCCCACACGAGCTGGCTAATGCCGCTACACTGCGAACACATATATGCCTGGAAAAATACTATGTAATAAAGCAAAGTACCGCGGAACACTTTGACCTGCCCTATCCCTATCTCTACCTCTGGCCCACCAATGTTTTGTTGCGTTAGGTCTGACGCTCGGCCAGAAACTCTTCCACAAACTCATCGTCATTCAAATGGGGATAGCTCTCATATATCCGGTCTATTTCTTCCATCTGTCCCTCCGAAAGCGTTTCATCGGCATTCAGGCACCATCGTCCTTCTAACAGTCCCTGCCGCCGGAGAATTTCGTGGATCCCGGGGATGCACCCGTGAAAGTCGTGCTCGGCGTCAAAAATAACCGCGTTGGTATCCGTCACTTCAATGCCCCTGGTCAGAAGTTCTGTCAGGTCGGCCCCTTTGCTGTTTCTTTTTTCTTTAATCTCATCCAGCAGCTCTACCGCCTTCCGGGTCCACACCGCCCAGTGTCCCAATAATCCCCCGACAATCGATTTTTCCCGGTATTCGCCGTTAACCTTAAACCGGTAGGTGGTTAACAGGTCGGGTATGATATTGTCATCGTTGCCTGTATACAGCGCAATATCCTTATACCTGGAGGAGGCACATACCGCCCGTACCACGTCCAGCGTCTGGTACCGGTTGAACGGGGCCATTTTGATAGCGTGGACGGCTGGTATTTCAGCAAAGTCCCGCCAAAAATCATAACTGAGCAGCTGTCCCCCTACCGCCGGCTGCAGGTAAAATCCAAACAGGGGGATCTTTTCCCCCACTTCTTCCGCTCTCTTTATCAATTCCAGCTCGGAGTACTCCGAAAGTCCGCCCATGCTCAGCAGTCCCATGTCGTACCCGAGCGATGAGGCCAGCTCCGCTTCCCCGATCGCCTGGTCAGTGGGGCCCACAATACCCGCAACCTTCACAAAGGGACGATCTAACGAAGCATTCTCCACTTCCTCGGATCCAAGCCGAAGTACCGGCTCAAGCAGGTCGATACCCTTGTCGCGAATTTCAAATTGTGTAGAATGCACGCCCACGGCTATGCCCCCGGCACCACTGGCGATATAGTAGCGGGTCAGCAACCGTTGCCGTTCTTCATCCAATTCACGATGAGCGTTCAGGGCCAGTGGGTGAGCCGGAATGACCGTACCCTCCTGCAAAAATTCTTTAATCTCTTTCTTCAACATCTGTCTGTCTACCTGTGTCTTATCTTAGAATTTACCTGATCGTACCTGGAAATGGGTGGGCTTATCAATCGTTTTTTTGTCCCGTTGCACCCACTGTGCCGTCCATTCGATGATCTGGTTCAGGGAAACCGAGGGGTAACCAAAAAGTTTATGGGAATGAGAAGCATTGTTTAACAGAGAAGTCGGCTGTTCTTCATTCACAAACTCCGGTTCCTGTTCGAATATTCTGCCAAACTGGTGGGCGACCGACCGGACCGATATGGTTTCCGGACCGGTGACATTGAGCAGTTTGGGAGGTGTTTTACAATGCAAAAGCGACCGCAGAGCGATTTCATTGGCGTCTCCCTGCCAAATAACATTCATATGGCCGTTTCTAAGGTCAATAGGCTCTCCTTCGTAGACAGCCTTGGCTATCTCCAGGAGATTTCCATACCGCATTTCCACCGCATAATTCAGGCGGAAGAAGAGCATCGGGATGTCATAACGATGAGAAAAATGTTCGAAAACCCGTTCCCTTCCCAGGCAGGACTGAGCATATTCCCCGACGGGACCCGGGTCCGTCTGTTCTGTTGCTCCCCCGGAACCGTAGGGGACAAAAGGGTAAATATTGCCCGAGGAAAAGGCCACTATTTTTGAATTTTTGAATTTTTCCGCCACGCGTCCGGGCAGGTAGGCATTCATCGCCCACGTGAGGTGCTCATTCCCTGAGGTTCCAAATTTCTTCCCCACCAGGTATAGTACATTTTCAGGTTCGGGAAGGGCTTGCAGTTCCTCTTCGTTCAGCAGATCCGTCGCAATAGTTTCAATGCCGTAATTTTCCAGTTCTTCCCGCAGTCCCGGGTCCGAAAAACGGGAAACGCCAATGACTTTCTGATCGCTTCCGCATGCCTTGAATGCACGGGTGGCAAGCTTCGCCATGCTGGGTCCCATTTTACCTCCGACCCCCAGTATCATTATATCACCTTCAATATTCTTAACATCTTCTATCAGCCCTTCTGAAGGTTCAGATAACCGATCTTCCAATTCTTCTAAAGATTTCATAAAAATAAATTTTTAAAGTTTCCGAATGCTAATCCGAATAATACGAGTAATCCGATGATACCCAAAAAATTGTCGAATTTTTTATTTACCAAAGTTCCCATAAGATCCTTGTCATTTGCCAGAATAAAAATACCGGCACCAATAAAAGGCACTATAAAAATAGTGATTCCCTGGGCAAAAACAATGAGCTCAAGGGGGAGTTCTCCAAATATGATGGCGATTGTTGCTCCGGCAATCATAATTAAAGATATGCAAACTCTGACCGACTTGCTGCTCAGATCACTGCCCAGCGATAAGGCATCCGCAAGCAGCGTACCCCCGATGGTGGCATTTCCAATAAGAGAGGAGAACGAGGCCCCAAACAGGCCCAGCATAAAAAGCGATACCGCCCAGTTTCCAAAGAGGGGCTGTAGGGCCAAACCCATATCTGAAGCGGAATTCACCTCGATTCCCTGGGGATACAGAATCGCGCCGCTTCCCACCAGAATCATGGCCGAGATACAACCCAGAATAAAGATGCCCGAGAAGCTCTCCTTGACTACTTTTTTTACTTCTCCGCTCTTCCAGCCCTTTTCCTGCACCAGGTAGGACTGGTAAAAGGCTCCCACAATAGAAAAACTGGATGCCACCAGCGCCACCACCAGCAACAGCGATCCCGCCGGTATGGAGGGTACGGCCCCCTGCACCACCTGAACCATATCCGGCTGGGTAATGATCAGGGTTAACAGGAAGGATACCAGCATAATACCCACCATGAGAATCATCACTTTTTCCAATACCTTGTAAAAGGACTTAAAAAACAGCAGCAGGATACCGCATATGAGGACAAACAAAATCCAGGGGACGGTAGAGGTTCCGAGCGGTTCCGCAAATGCCACTCCTGCTGCCACGGCATTACCCGCCTGAAAAGAAACCGTCACCAGGAAGATCCCGACGCCTGTAAATAATGAAGCCCACTTCCCCCACCTCTTCTTAAAACTTTGCAGCAATGAATAGTCGGTAGCTATTCCGATCCGGGCGCCCATGCTTGTAAAAGCCATCATCAGGATGGTTGATACTATGATGACCCACAGGAGCTCGTATTCATAGATAGCTCCCAGTTTAGAGGTGATGGTTAAACTGCCCGGACCGAAAACCAGTGCGGCGGTAATGATACCCGGACCTAAATAAGCCAGCCATTTTTTGGTAATGGTGCCGACATCCTTATCGTTATCATTTGTCATAATATACGTAACTGATCTATTACCAAATTCCTGCGTTTTTTTGCCGGATTCTGCCGGAAGCCAATATCATTTTAACTGTCACAATTTTTCGATTGTCCGGAAGCAGTCAATTGATCTGGACCAATGCGGGTATTTTCAAACCCGAACCCATGCCGCTCCCGGCAGTATTCGGAATACAAGCCTAAATATATTACTCTTGCCGGTTTATTCAAGCACTTTCTGATATCCTTCGGTACCCTGTTAACTACTACACATAAGTACTCCGGGAGTATTAGAAATAAAATGAAATTTAACATTCGTTAAAGATTACGCACTTCTTTCACTTCCCCGGGCGTAATTTCGGATACGTCATTTCCCAGCTCCGTTCGAATATAGGTCAGTATACGGGCGATTTCCGCATCATCTAAAAAGTCGAAAGCGGGCATCGACTCGGTGTATTCCGGGTTGCCGTCCCCGGCGGATTCCACATTGCCTGTCAAGACGGTCCTGATCAAGGCCTCCTTGTCGCCCGTGACGGCAGACGATTCCTTCAGGGGCGGGAAGGTCCCCGGGATGCCCCCGCCGGCCGGCATGTGGCAGGAGGCACAGTACTTCTGATATATCAGGGCTCCTTCGGACAGATTTTCGGAAAAGGAGGCCAGTGAATCCGACACCATTTCCCCGATAGACTTAATCCCCTTTATCTTCTCGTCATCAGAGATCCTGAAAAGCCTCAGAATGCGATCGTCTTTGGGCATTGGGAAGTTTTCCTGCTCTTTCCAGTCCCGGTTGCTGGTGGCCACATACACGTCCCCTTCCGGCGAAACAGTTACATCCCGCAACCTGCCGAATACTTTTTCCAGGTAAAGACGGTTCCCCTCAATAGCCTTTCCTTCCTCAGACAGCGGCAGAACATGCAGCGTAGCGTCTTTCAACGTGGATAAGATCAACGAATGCTGCCATTCCGGGATGCTCGCTGATCCGTAGTAATCAATGCCCGCCGGAGCAATAGTGGGCGTCCATGCTTTCAGCGGTTCCACAATAGTTGAATCGGCGCAATATGCCTGTTCGTCCCCCGTATCACAAAACCCTTCGACATCGGGCCAGCCATAATTTCCGCCTTTTTGGATCAAATTTATTTCATCATCCGTAGCCACCCCATGTTCAGAGGCATACAATAGTCCCCGCTCGCCGTATGTCAATCCCTGCTGATTTCGAAATCCCCACGCCCACACTGGACTGTCGGCTAACGGGTTATCTTCGGGGATACTGCCATCCACATTGAGCCGGAGAATCTTTCCGCCCAGGGAACGGAGATTTTGGGCATCCTCGGCATTACCGGCCTCTCCGGTTGCAACCACTACTTTGCTCCCGGGAGAGATCGTCAGCCTGGAGCCGTTATGACCTCTTCCGCCCGGAATATCGAGGAGCGTTTCGGCTTCGCTCAGCGTGTCCGCACCGACGGTATAGCGGACGAGATTCAGGGCAATTCGGTCTTCCCCTTCTTCTTCCCTTGAATTATACAGCAGAAAGATATACGGATAATTTTCCTGGTCGGGATGGATGTCCATGCCCAGCAAACCCGGCGTAGTTCTCAGGTACACATCCTGCAGCTTCAACATTTCAACCTTCTCCCCGGTCCGGGGATTGAGTTTACTGACGACCCCCTTCTGCTCGGTCATCCATATCCAGCCGTCCGGTCCCCAGGTAATCTCCCAGGGCACCTCCAGTCCCGATGCGATGGTACTAACCCCGACCACTGTTGAGTCCAGGGTGAAATAGGTTTCAGCCTTCGTATCCCATGCAGAAACTTCATCTCTTTCCCGGCAGCCGTATAACAGGGTCAGCGTCAGAATGGTAAGAAAACAGTAATATGATTTCATAGGCCTCCACTGTCGGAGTCCTTCATCTCCCCCATCATTGAAGTTGAAATTGAAATAACAACCACTTGTTCGGTTTATAATTTTCAGCCTGTAATTATTTTTAGTCTATAAAAAAGGTGTTGTATTACTATCTATTTGGGAGATACCAACTGCTCGTAGTGTTTGGATGATTTAAAAATACCGCCGCTCTCCCTGTAGAAGTCTTTGTTAAGCACAAAAGTACCATCCCTGACCTTGGTCCACGGCGCATGTCCCGACGGATGGTAATCCTGCATGGCCTTCCAGTTCCGGTAATTCATGTCGCCGTTTGTTTCCATAACACCCATATTCAATCCCGGAAAGGGATGTAAATGAGCGGCGAGCAATTTATGCCAGTCAACCAAAATTGGATTCACGGTCAGATCCGAGCATACGCAGGGTATTCCCTGTTCATAGGCCAACTTCGCAATCTTAAGAGAGATACTCAGGGTCTTGGCTATCCCTTTTAAGACCAGGACCCGGTAGCCCTGCTCAATCCGCTCTCTGGCGTCCTCCACATTATGAACGCTATCGTCGGCCGCGATCGGGACACCTACCTCCGATACGTCCTCCCTGTTATCTTCGCTGAGGGGTTCCTCCACAAATAAAATATGCTCCAGTGCCCCTATATCCGCTGCATGTTCAATCAGCCGCTCCAGTGTCTTTTTTTTCTGATACCTTCCATTGGCATCCATCGTATACAGGATTTTACCATCGGGCGTCTGGGAGGTTGATTTATCCTTGAGTGCCTTATGAATTTCAGACAGGCGATTCATGTCCTTGCGTAGCATCTCTTCCTGGCTGCCCGGCTGACCCGTTTTAATTTTTATAATAAAGTAACCACGGTCCACCGCTTTTTCAATGTCCCCCAGCGGCATATCATAGGAAACCTGAAACATGATCCCTATGCGGTCATTGTGATACGATAGGGCCGGTTTAAAAGGTTCCGGAATCATAGTCCCGAATGTGGACCGGTTGTGTTCTTCCGCATACAGCAGCCATGCGGCGTTGTCCAGACCGATCAGGGCATTCAATATGAAATTTTCGTTGACATCTTCTTTTCCCGTTATGCGGCGGGCTTCTTTTCTGAGTTCGGGAAGCAAGGTATCGATCAGCCCTACCGGGGTTTCAAAAGAAACGGACCTGCTTAACTGCAGCGCCCGTTCAGTCAGCGCATACATCAAGGCATTACCGCCGGCTTCAGACCAGGAGGCAAACAGATCCATATCCCCGTAGAGTACGCTCTGGGTCCCCAGTCCCACTTTACTGTGCCCGTTTTCCGAAGTTAATCTAACGACCGTCTGCCACAATTCAGAAAGATAACCGCCCTTGAAACCAAACGGGATTTTAAGTTTTTCCCGCTCAAAATTCGATTGCGTTGCAGCGATTCTTATTTCATTACTATTGCTCATAACGCCATTGGTACATTTGAGTCCCGCTAACCCGTTAGTCGTCTGCTATAGCCATGCAAAGAATTTTTCAAATCCAACTCATATCATCTTATGCATTCTCTCTCGCTTTGGCTATCACATCGTCTAAGGTAACCGATTCTCCCCCTCTGCGTTTACTTTCGTCGGCGGCTTCCATAAACGCATATATTTCCAGAGTCTCTTCGCGACTTATCGGGGGCTGACCCGTCCGAAAGAACTCTACGATCTCCACCAGTAGCGGACGGTAGCCTTCATAGGGACCGATTTCAACTTCACCCTCCTCCCCGAATGCTCTGCCGCCGTAACTGTGCTTCCCGGACCTTCGTCCACGGAATGTCCCGATACGCCCGTCTTCCCAGGTCCCGACCACCACATCGGTATCATCACTGTGAACGCGAACTACGCGTTCGCATCCGGTCTTCATCACCGTAAAAAGAATCTCCACCCCATGAATGCCGTACCAGAACAGGTCCGGATGGGTCTCTTCCAGGCTGGCGGGACTATACGTATCGGCTCCCACTACACTGCCAATCGCTTCCCCGTTTCGGATCGCATAGGCGTTCTTCATATACCGGAGGGAAGAGGAAGAAAAGGTCGGCACATCATATCGCTCCGCGGCGTCATAGATGGCGATGGCATCGGAAAGCGATCCGGCCACGGGTTTATCGATGAATACCGGCTTGCCCGCTTCAAAGACGGGCAGAGCCTGCTCGAGGTGCCGGTTCCCGTCATTGGTTTCCAACAACACCACATCCACCCTGTCCAGCAACGCATCAATGGAATCGACGATTTCCACGCCCATCTCCTTCATCTGATCGGTATAGTCCGGTATTCTGCTATAGCTCGACTCTATGTTCAAACTCCCTTTCGGATAAGCCGCCACCACCGGA
>NZ_JBEPWZ010000078.1:0-11397 GCF_041642155.1 Fodinibius sp. | reverse complement strand
GGCGCGTTCCCGAAAGAATTTGACAGGGTGACATTTGTTGCGGAGTCAGTTCACAATTTGGTGCATGCGGATGTCGTGGAGCAGGAGGGAGCGGTCTTCAAGGCCAGGCGCCTGCTGGAACGAAAGGAATTTCTAACTTCAGAAGATGCCTGGTTTCGGCCGGTTCAGTTCTATATTGGCCCGGATGGGGCGCTTTATGTGATCGATTACTACCGGCGTATCATTGATCACCCTGAATGGCTTGATAATGAAACAGCACAAAATGAAGAGATGTTACACGAAGCCAGTAATCGGGGGCGCATTTACCGGATAACTGCGAATGAGATGGCTAATCCCAAATGGACCAGTAATCTGGATTTGAATAATATGTCCACTGGAAAGCTTGTAGCTTGTCTGGAAAACGCCAATATTTGGTGGAGGCGAAATGCACAGCGTCTGCTGGTCGATCGAAACGATCCGGCTGCGGTTGAACCACTTAAAAAACTTGTGTCCAACAGCACGGTTGCCACGGCAAGACTCCACGCCTTGTGGACGCTTGAGGGATTGGAGAGACTGGATGATAATCTTATTATCACAGCCCTGCAGGATGTCGAAGCCGGGGTGAGGAAAAATGCTATTAAAATCGCCGAGAAAAGATTGCAAGAGGATCCTTCTTTGGTAGAATCCCTCCTGGAAATGAAAGATGATCCTGATCCTCAAGTGAGACATCAGCTGCTGCTGAGCCTTGGTGATCTGTCTTCCGTGCGGATACATGAGGTAAGGGAAGAAATAGTGTTCGAAGATTTGGAAGATTCATGGATGCAAACTGCATTTCTTTCGGCCGAAGATATAGAAGTTTCGGCCCTTCTGAACCGCTTCCTTAAGCAGTTTGGAGATATGGAAAATCCGGGTAGACGTCTGTTTTTGGAACGGGTGGCCTCCATTATTGGCAGTCAAGGTAACAAAAGAGAAATAAGTCGACATATTAAAGAAAGTTTATCTGGAATGACAAAAGAGAATGAATGGTGGAAAATAGCCATTCTTTCTGGGTTAACTGAATCACTGCAACATACAGAAATAGAATCAAAAGAGTATGAGATTGAAAGTGACATGGCTATAGATATTTTTTTTGAAACCGGATCAGAGCGGGTGCGCGAAGTTGCCATGCAGTTGACAGGAGTATTGGGCATCTCCGGGGGTGAGAAAGATAAAGTGCTGCAGAGAGCGTTAGATGTCGCAGAAGACCGGATGAAGGAGATTTCTTTTCGTGCGGGTGCTATAGAACTCATTGCAATGATCGATCCTGTATCGCATGAGGAGAAACTGAAGGAGTACAGCCATTCCAGTGAGCCCCTGCCCGTTCAGCTTGCTGCGATAGAAGGCCTCGGCAACATACCGGGGACTCACATAGGAAGATTTCTTTTGAATCGGTGGGAAGCAATAACTCCTGCCTTGCGGGATGCGGCAGTTACTGTTCTTTTGCAGGAGAAGAAACGGGTGGAACTGCTGCTTGATGCTGTGGCGAATAATGAGGTTACCGTTTCTTCAATAGGATGGGGTCGTCGTGTCTCTTTGATGCTTCATTCAGACAATGCCGTACGAAAACGCGCTCGGGATCTTCTCCGGGTGAATCCAGAAGAAACGGCAGAAATATTAGAACAATATCGTGAAGTTCTCACCATGCCGGGAGATGCGAATAATGGAAAACTAATCTATCGACAACAGTGCTCGGCCTGCCACCAAGTGCAAGAGAAAACAGGCACTGCTTTCGGTCCTGACCTGGCGACGGTCCGTCACTGGGAACCGAAGGCACTTATGAGCAAAATTTTGGATCCCAATCGCTCGGTTGCTGATGGATATGAAATGACGATTGTAGAGCTGAAATCGGGAGGAAGTGCGGCCGGTGTAATACACTCTGAAACCAGCACCTCGATAACATTGCTTAATGCAGGTGGAGCTGAAACTACCATTTCACGTTCTGACATTGAATCGATTTCATCTACAAACAGTTCGGCCATGCCTTCTGGGTTGGAACAAGAGATTAGCAAACAAGATATGGCCGATCTGATTGCGTTTATTCGACAGATATAATGCAAGGATTCGGTTAATTACCAAAGTAATCCACTTATGGATATGTTTGTTTACGTATTTCTGAATGGTAAAAAATGGACTGTTAACAGGGTTTGTTTTTTGGCCTTTTGTGTAGACAGCCAGCAAGCATAACGAAAAATATAATAAAATGAGTAAAGTGGCAGCATTTTCGACTTGTAACAATGTAAGCAAGATATCTTCATGGTGGTTTTGCCTGGTTTTGGTAGTACTGTTAAGCTTTGTCTCACCTTCTTTACTGGCACAGGATGCCAATACCCGTCCCAATATTTTGTTTATCGGTATTGACGACTACAACGATTGGGCTGGTATTCTGCAGACCCATCCGCAGGTTGTTACGCCCAATATTGACCGGCTTGCAGAGAGGGGTACCCTCTTTACCAATGCCCACGTGCAGGCGCCTGTGTGTAATCCCTCCCGCGTCAGCCTTATGACGGGGTTACGTCCTACCACGACCGGTATATATGGACTTGCGCCCGGACACCGTGAAGCAGAGAGCACTCAGGATGTGATAACGCTGCCCCAATATTTCGCTGAACACGGGTACCGTACATATTCAACGGGAAAAATATTTCATGGGGTACCCGAGGAAGTGCGAGAAACCGATTTTCAGAATTGGGGGCCGGATGGAGGATTCGGGCCCTTCCCGGAGGATAAGCTTGTGAAAGAACCGCTGGATATGGTCGACCATCCGCTGGTTGACTGGGGCGTATTCCCGGAAAAGGATTCGGTAATGGGAGATTATAAAGTGGCCAGCTGGGCCGTGGATCAGCTTGAAGAATTCGGCACTGAACAGGAGGAAAGTCCTTTCTTTATGGCCGTCGGATTTGTTTCTCCGCATGTTCCCTTATATGCACCACAAAAGTGGTTTGATCTTTATCCCGGCGAGCAACGTGTGGTTTTACCTCCTGCTCCTGAGGGCGATCGTGAAGATATTCCCGATTTTGCCTGGTACACCCACTGGTTTCTCCCCGAGCCGCGCCTATCCTGGGTCATCGAACATGATGAGTGGCATTCCAAGGTAAGATCCTATTTGGCGACGGTCAGTTTTATGGATGCCCAGGTCGGACGGGTCCTTGACACGCTGGAAGAACAGGACCTGGTCGAAAATACAATTGTGGTTTTCTGGTCTGATCACGGCTATCATTTGGGCGAAAAAGCGATCACTGGGAAAAATACGTTATGGGAGCGTACAACGCGCGTCCCATTGATTTTTGCGGGACCGGGAGTATCGACTGGGGCAACATCTCCTGAGGCCGTTGAACTGTTGGATATGTATCCCACCCTCGTGGATTTAACAGGCCTCCCGGCTAAAGAAGATATTGAAGGTATATCCCTGGTGCCGCAGCTGGAAGAGGCGGATACACCCCGCGAACGGCCGGCGGTTACGACCGCAAATCCCGGCAACCACGCTGTGCGTACTGAGCGATGGCGGTATATCCGCTATGCAAACGGGGCTGAGGAGCTTTATGACCATTATCGGGACCCGCACGAGTGGTCTAATTTGGCCGATGATCCTGAATATATTGATGTGAAACGTGAACTGGCCAAGTGGATGCCGGAGGATAATGCTCCACATGTTCCGGGAAGCAGATCCCGGATACTGCGGCAAAAAAACGGGGAATGGTTCTGGGAGGGAGAGCCAGTAGTTTTTGATGAGCTAATCCAATAATAGTCTTGCCGTATTTTTTTATCTCCAAATGACAAGATCAAATAAATCAAAAATATAACAACTCAAATCTGTTGTCTTTTAAATACCCCACAGACTTCTTGAACGTATTATATATAGAGAGAGCATAAGTGTATTTAAGTAGATGAATTTGCAATCCTATCTGCGGGGCCTGGCTTTCATTATAAATTTGCCCGTCTTGTTAATGCCCTGTTGTTAAAATTCTCACGGCGCAGAAGACCAGCATGAGAAAAAAACAATAAAAAAAGCAGTAGATCCCAAATGGCAGTGTCTCTTTTAAGACGTGTTGGGATACACAGCTTTACAGACCTATCGATTTAGGGTAAAATTAATTATAACGGAGATCAGGTTATGAAAAAAAAATGTCACAAAATGGTGAAAACAGTTATAACGACAATTGGACTGCTGAGTGTACAGGTAATGTTTGTATGCTCGATTGCTTTAGGCCAGGATGTCAGCGGAACAGTGGTTGATGAACAGTCGGGGGAAACGCTGCCCGGCGTAAATGTCACAGTTAAAGGAACAACCGCAGGTACTGCCACTGATGCCGAGGGCTCTTACTTATTAACAGTACCTTCCCTGAATGACACGCTGGTGTTTTCTTTTGTGGGATACCAGGAGATACAGATACCAATTGAGGGACGTACAACGATTGATGTGAGCCTGTCCATGGAGGCGATTATGGGAGAGGATCTGGTTGTCGTCGGTTATGGAACGCAGGAAAAGGCAACCAGCACCGGTTCAATCAGTGCAGTAGGTGGGGATGATATGGAGAAAATGCCTGCGATTAACACAAGCAATTCATTGCAGGGGCGGATGCCTGGTTTGGTTGCTGTTACTCCCATGGGAGAGCCCGGGAATGATAATTCAACACTGAGAATAAGGGGCGTCAATACGCTTGGCGATAATTCGCCCCTTATTGTGGTTGATGGAATACCGAATCGTAGCCTGAGCCGCATAGATCCCACTACTATAGAAGATATTACTGTTCTAAAAGATGCCTCGGCAGCAATATATGGATCACAGGCTGCAAATGGGGTTATACTGGTGACAACGAGGCGCGGAGCGCAGGGAGAACCACAGATTAGAGTTAACCTTAATCAAGGGTGGAATTCTCCCACGGTACTGCCCGACATGGCGGATGCTGCGAGTTATGCACAAATGATCAATGAGATTAAAATGTATAATGATGAAGATCCACGGTATTCTCAGGAAGATATAGAGAAATACCGCACAGGTTCTAATCCATGGACCCATCCGAATACGGATTGGTTTGATGCGGTTATTAAGCCCTGGTCTCCGCAGAGAAATGCGAATATTTCATTAAGCGGCGGATCAGAACGCATACAATATTTTACATCTCTGGGATATAGTTATCAGGATGGCATATTTTATAATAGCGCCACTAATTATTCGCAGCTTAACCTGCGAAGCAATCTTGATGCGGAAGTTACCAATAATATTAATGTGAGTCTTGACGTGGCTGCCCGGCAGGAAGACCGGAATTATCCCGGAAAAAGAGGAATAGGGGGAGGAGCATTAGATACCTGGTGGGCTTTAAACCGCCAATATCCTTATCTGCCCGATTATTGGCCGACGGGTGAGCCGGGCCCCGATGTGGAATATGGACAAAATCCTGTACTCACTACAACAGATGCCACAGGATATGTCAATAATAAGACCTACATACTACAGACCAATCTAAAGTTCGATATAACAATTCCCTGGATTGAAGGTCTGTCAATAACGGGAAACGTTAATGCTGACAAGAATCTTGATAATAATAAACAATTTACCAAGCCATGGTATGTGTATACCTGGGACGGAGAAACCAGGGATGCAGAAGGCACGCCGGTACTCGAAAGGGGCAAGAGGGGAGTTTCTGAACCAAGATTATCGCAGAGTATGTCAGATGGGACCCGCACAACACTTAAAGCGCTGGTTAATTATGACAATACGATAGGCGAAAGAAATAATGTTGCCGTTTTACTTGGCTGGGAAAGGATTGAGGGCGACTGGATGAATTTTAATGCGTTTCGGAGGTATTTCAACTCCACGCTCATCGATGAATTAGCAGCCGGGGGAGACAGGCAAAAAGATAACGGCGGGACGGCAAGCCACGAAGCCCGTATGAGTTATTTTGGAAGATTTAATTACGATTATGATTCCAAATATCTGGCAGAATTTCTTTTCCGCTATGACGGTTCCTATATCTTTCCTGAGGAAAGCAGATGGGGCTTCTTCCCGGGTATTTCTTTGGGATGGCAAATTTCGGAAGAAGATTTTTGGAGTAACAACATTGAACTTGTCAATTACTTAAAAATTCGCGGGTCATGGGGAGAGACGGGGAATGATCGAATAGCCCCGTATCAATATCTTGAAACATATGGCTATAGCGGTACCTATGTATTCAACGGTAATGAGCCGAGCAAAACGTTAAATCAGCTGCGCACCCCGAATCCCAATATTACATGGGAGGTAGCCAACCAGAAAAATATTGGTTTTGACGGCGAATTACTTGATGGTACGGTTACCGTGTCAGCTGATTATTTTCATAATGTGCGATCCAATATCTTATGGTGGAGAAATGCCTCCGTACCTCAGTCAACAGGATTGTCCCTGCCCCAGGAAAACATTGCTGAGGTGGCTAACAGCGGGTACGAATTTCAGCTCGGGTATAATAATCAAAAAAATGACTTCAGTTACGCCTTCTCTGTCAATGCTTCTCATTCAAGGAATGAAATTAAGTTCTGGGATGAACCCCCCGGAGCACCGGACTATCAAAAGTCCACGGGTCATCCTATGAATTCAGGGTTGTACTATAATGCGATAGGAGTCTTTAGTGACCAGGAGGAAGTTGATTCTTATCCACACTGGGACGGGGCCCGGCCAGGCGATCTTATATTTGAAGATGTGAATGACGATGGGGAAATAAATGGGTTGGACCGGGTTAGATATGATAAATCTGATATCCCGACTTTAACCGGTGGTTTAAATATTGATTTAGGCTATAAGGGATTTGATGCTTCATTACTGGTGCAGGGAGCTGCCGGGGCAGCCCGGGCATTCCGGGAGTTTTCGGGTGAAGCAGGTAATTTCCGTATGGATAATATTGAGGGACGTTGGACTCCTGACAATAAGGATGCTTCGAAGCCAAGAGCCTGGAACAGAAGTAAAGAATACTGGATGACTGATGGAGCTCCCAATAATACATACTGGGTGAGAGATACGGATTACATGAGACTTAAAAGTGTCAATATCGGATACACCCTTCCTCAAAAATTTAATGAAAGGTTGGGTATAGGATCGTTAAGAGTCTATGTGAGTGGACAAAATCTGTATACGATAACAGGCCTGAAAGATTTTGATCCTGAATCGCCCAGTGCATCCCCCAGCTCTATATGGGTGAATAGCCAGGTGTATCCATTGAACAAGACCTACAATTTCGGTGTATCATTAACTTTTTAAATCAAGATATTATGAAGAGTTTTAATCATCTTTTAGGATTTTTAATAGCAGCGGTGCTCGTTTCTTCCTGCACGGATTTTCTGAATAAAGAACCGGTAACTGAGTTCACCAAATCAAATATATGGCAAGACCCAGCATTAGCCGAATCCTATGTCAATCAAATTTATGATGAAATTCCCTGGAGTATGGCAAGAAATGCCGGTAACGTGGATGAATCCCGAAGTCGTGCAGGCGCCGGGTTTAATGTTAACAATGCCCTAATCACAGCCGATAACTCAGGATTTGGCGACTGGGGAGCTAATTATTCAAGCATTAGGAAAGCGAATAAGTTTTTGGCCAATATTGAAGAAATTGATTTCGGAGACGCTGAATCGGATGGTGTCCCCCTAAAAGATAGAATAACAGGAGAAATCCATTTCTTAAGAGCTTATTTTTACTTTAATTTGGCGAGTTATCACGGTGGCGTACCCATTATTACCAAGGTGTATGAATTGGGTGAAGAATACCAAGTTCCACGTGATTCGTTTGCTGATGTCATTGATTTTATTGTAGAGGATTTAAATACGGCTGCAAATTTGTTGCCGGAAACGAATTCCGGCAGTAATAATGGTCGGGCAAGCAAGGGAGCAGCCCTGGCATTAAAATCAAGAGTGCTGCTTTACGCGGCGAGCGACTTGTACAACCCGGAGAAAAACGGAACCATAACAGGTGGTTATTCCAATCCCGAATTACTGGGATACACAGGGGGCGATCCTACTGCAAGATGGGAAGCTGCCCGGGATGCTGCCAAAGAAGTCATTGATATGGGGGTGTATCGGTTATATATGCCGAATCCATCTTCGGCAGAGGAAGCTACCCAAAACTATGGAGATCTTTTTACCTCTCAAAAAAGTCCGGAAGATATTTTTGTTCGTTACCGTTCAAATTCATTGAGCGAAGGTTATGACGGATGGGCGATTGCTCCCAACGGGTGGTACGGAAATGCCGGTGTAGGAGCAATAAGCGAATTGGTTGATGCGTACAGGATGGCTGACGGAAGCAAGTTTGACAGGGATAATCCTGATCATGTTCATAAGCCTTATGAGGATCGGGATCCTCGTTTAACAGCCTCTATTCTTTACGAAGGCAATGAATACAGGCCGCGACCCGATGATTTGGTAAAGTATGATCCGGTGGGAGTGGGACAGTTTGGCACCTGGGAACGATGGGATAGCGAGAATAATGAGATGTACAGAGAGTATGGGTTGGATACCCGAAACAGTATTGCGAATCCCTGGAATGGGAACCGTACGGGTGCGACCATGCTTAAGTTTCTGGATAAAAATGTGGATATAGAACAATCCAACCAGGATTTAACGTGGCGATATATCAGGTATAGTGAGATTTTGCTTAATTATGCGGAAGCCAGTATCGAACTGGGACAGGAAGCGGAGGCTCGCAAATATCTTAATATGTTAAGACAGCGGGCTTATATGCCCGATATCACGGCCACAGGGGAGGAGTTAATGGAAGAGTACCGCAATGAAAGACGTATTGAGTTAGTTTATGAGAACAAACGGTTCTTTGATGTACGAAGATGGATGATTGGTCCTCAGGCATATCATCCTGTTCACGGGGTTGAAATTGTATATGAATTGCAAGAAGATAATACGACAGCCGAAGTTCCAACTGTTACTCCCATCAAAATCATGGACGGCAAGTGGGAAGATAAAATGTATTTCTTTCCTATTAGCAGAGATGAGTTGAATAGAAATGATGAGTTAATTCAAAATCCCGGTTATAATTAAGTCTGTCCTGTGTGATGAAAGTGAGGTTAATCCCGAATGATTGTATTTGGGACTCCCTTATAACGGGTGGAATATTACTTCCATTCGGATTACTGCCCCGAGAGCGCTGCTTCGGGGCAGCATATTTATTATTTCAAGATACATTATCAAATAAACTATGAACCTATTTTGCATACAACTAAAAAGTGTATCACTTTGTATCCTGTTGATGGTATGTACTACTCGACTGGGTTTTTCGTTTCAGATTCAAAAAGAAACAGCTCCCGTCCAATTCGAAAAAGTACAGGTAGCCTCTGAGAGTTTTGAATCGGTGGGTGTTTTTGACGTAAATAATGATGGAGAACTTGACCTGGTCTCCGGTTCGTTCTGGTACGAAGGGCCCCATTTTCTCCAGAAAAAATATATTGGAGAGGTGGAGCGATTCGGTGAATATTGGGACGATTTTGCGACCATTCCCCTGGATGTAAACAATGACGGTCACGTTGACTATGTAACGGGCGGGTGGTTTGGAAAAAATATTCGGTGGCACGAAAATCCGGGCGATGCGTCAGAGTGGACCGAACATATTATCGACCAAACCGGAAACGTGGAGACGATCCGGAGCTGGGATGTTGACGGCGACGGATACCGGGAGATCGTACCCAACAATCCAAACGACCCGCTGAAATTTTATAAACTTGACAGGGACGATAATGGCAAGCCGGAGGGTTCCTTTACCAGGATACCCGTCGCTGATCGCCAGGGGCACGGTCTGGGATTCGGTGATATCAACGGCGACGGGCAGGGAGACTTTATTATCAGTGATGGCTGGCTTGAGGCTCCCGAGGATTTAATCAATGGCCAATGGACACTGCATGAAGAGTTTGACCTGGATGATGCCAGCATTCCGATATTGGTCGCGGATGTGAATAATGATGGTAAAAACGATCTGATTGTTGGACAGGGACACAGCTACGGGCTTGACTGGTACGAGCAGAGCGTTACCTCCGCTGGCGACAGGAGCTGGATAAAACACTCCATTGATCCGAATAACTCCCAGTTTCATACCATGGAATGGGTCGATATCGATGGGGATGGAGAGAATGAGCTTGTTACCGGCAAGCGCTACCACGCCCACAACGGCAACGACCCGGGGGGCGATGACCCCATTGGCCTATACTATTACAAGTGGAATGGAGAAATTTTTGTTAAAAATACGATCAGTTTTGGACCGCTCGGGGAGGGCAAGGGAACCGGCATCTACTTTGAGGTGGTGGACCTGAACCACGATGGTTTCAAAGATATTGTAGTGGCCGGAAAAGATGGTCTCTACGTATTCTTTAACAAAGGATGATACCAATCAAGTATTCAAGGGCGGTTGGAAAAAAAGGTAACCCGTACGTGAGTCCGGAGCAGGTTAATATGTATTTTAAAATCAGTTTGAAGAATGAGAAGTACCAAGACATCCGGTTTTTTAATTCTATTATTCCTCGTCTTTTCACATGGTTGTGTTGTGGCTGAAACCACCATAACCGAGGAGGAGAAGAAATCCCCCTTTGAGCTCCGGCACGGGGATCGGGTGGTCCTGCTGGGCAACTCCCTGATCCAGAATGACCTGGAGTATGGATATATTGAATACGCGCTGACCACCCGGTGGCCGGAGCGGGATATCACATTCCGTAATCTGGGGTGGACGGGAGATACGGTGCATGGAGAGGCCCGCAGTTACTACACCTCACCGCCCGACTCCTATGAATTGCTGATACAACAACTGAAAGAGGCGGATCCAACGGTTGTTTTTGTGGGGTACGGAGCCAACGAGGCCTACGCGGGGAAAGAGGGGGTCTCCAGGTTTAAAGAGGGCTTACATAAATTACTGGATGAGATTGACAAGCTGGATGCCCGGGCGGTCCTGCTGTCTCCGATCCCCCACATGGCTGAAGTAACGTCTGTGGAAGGGGTAACGGAACGCAATAAAAATATAGGGCTGTATTCATCGGTAATCGCCCAAACGGCTGCCGAGCGGGAATTGCGATACATCAACCTGTTCGATCCATTTCAGGATTTTAATAACAAAGAGCTGTTGACAGCCGATGGCGTTCACCTGAATGAGAATGGATACTATTATCTGGCGTCCGTGATGGAGCACGAGCTGGGACTCTCTCCCAGGAAATCAGAGATAAGGATTGATCTTTCCAGGAAGGTTGTTGAGGCGACCGGAACCACCACGGTACTGGAAAATCAATTCCAGAATGGCCGTGTACAATTCACCATGCATCATTCCATCCTTCCGTTGCCCCCCCCGCCCTCGGAAACGCTCACGGTAGGGCATTTTGGGAATTTTCAGGTAAGAGGGGACCTCAGTGGGTGTTATAGTGTGGAGGT
>NZ_JBEPWZ010000077.1:0-11495 GCF_041642155.1 Fodinibius sp. | reverse complement strand
GAAAATGAGTTTCGAGTATAAGCTGAAGCCGGGTCCGTGTCCCACTACCAACGCCCTGAAGATCATGCAGATGGAGGGACTGCCGACGTAGGAATTTGGAATTGGAAGTTAGGAATTGGGAATTGGAAGTTAGGTATTGGAAATTGGAAAATGAGTGCTCCGTTACATTCAGCTCTTACAGCAATATTCTCTTACGTCGGTATTTATTACTATGACATTATTCAAAGAAATTACAAGGGCGCGCGGGCGTCTCAAAAATGATCTTTTTTACACGCCCCTGCTCTATTCCCACTGGCTGAGCGATGCCTGTGAGGGCGATGTCTATCTAAAAATGGAAAGTGAACAGGTAACGGGCTCCTTCAAAGCCCGGGGTAGCCTGAACAAGCTGAAATGGATACAGGAACAGCAGCGGGAAGGGCTGCCGGTTACCGCTTCCACCGGAAATCACGGGCTGGGCTTCGCCCATGCCTGCGACCTGCTCGGCATACAGGGCAAAGTATTTTTACCGCACAACGCCGTACCCTCGAAGGTCGACGCCATAAAAGACTACGATGTGGAGATTGCTTTCCATGGGGACGACCCCTTTGCAACGGAGACGTACGTACGTCAAAAAGCCCGGGAAAACGGCTGGATCTACGTCTCTCCCTACAACGACCGCCAGGTGGTGGCGGGACAGGGAACCATCGGCGCAGAAATTCAGGAACAGCTTCCCGGTCCGGATAATATCCTGGCCACCGTGGGGGGAGGCGGACTCATTTCCGGTATTGGGACCTACATGCGGGAATGCGCACCGGGCACTTCCCTACTCGGCTGCCAGCCGGAAAACTCCCCCGAGATGAGCGTGAGCGTCCGCGCCGGCGAATACCGGGAAACAGCATCAAAAGAAACCCTCTCGGATGGCTCGGCCGGTGGATTCGAAGCCGATTCCTTTACCTTTGATCTGTGCAGGAAACTGGTGGATGACTTTATCCTGGTTTCTGAAGAGGAGATTGCAGAGGCCATCCGCTCTGTGATAAAATACCATCATAAAATAGTCGAAGGGTCTGCAGCAGTGGCCATTGCGAGTTTATTAAAAAGGAGATCGCAATTTAAAAACCAAACCACCGTGGTGGTTGTGTGCGGGGCCAATATCTCACTTGAAAAACTGCAGAAAATTCTCTGACATTTATTTCTCTCTTCCGGCCTTAGAAAAAGATCTTCCAAATATGTGGCCGGAACCCCGGCGCCTGAAAATCATTTCCGTGTGAGAATGCCGGAGGCATGGAACACTACACTCTCCCGGGATTATATAAAATACTGTAGCATCAACGTATTCCGATCGAATTATTATGATCTCATGTTGACAGAAATCACAGCAATTGCGTTACGAGCATTCACCCCGTTCGTTAATGTTATATATAAAACGCAACGTAACCTATGGAACTGTATATCCGACTAATCAGCGGAATTGTCCTCCTCCTTCTTAACGCGTTCTACGTAGCGGCAGAATTCGCCTTAACCCGCCTGCGCCAGTACGACCGGGAAGAACTCGAAGACCATGCCGGGCTCAACAGGGCCTGGGAAATGACCGAAACGCTGGAAATCTACCTCACCTCCTGCCAAATCGGTATTACGACAACCAGCATTCTGCTGGGCGTTATTGCCGAGCCTGCTGTTACCGAACTTATTGAATTGCTTATGCCCGCGGATAGTATCGGGACGATTTCCTCCCATACCATTTCCATTGTATTATCAATTACGCTCATAAACCTTGTTCACACCATCTGGGGTGAGCAAGCACCGACCTACCTGGGCGTGGAACGGGCTAAAACGGTTGCCAAGTATGCTGCCTTCCCGCTCTACTGGTGGACCTATGCCATTTATCCGATCCTGCTCTTCGGAGACCGCATTACCAAGGCTACCCTCCGCCTGTTCGGCATTGAGATAGGCCGTTCATGGCTTAACGAGCATAGCGCGTCCGGTTCCGGTGATATCCGCTCTCAGATGGTCGACCTGCTTAAAACCAAGGGCGTTTCGGGGGACCGTCGCAAAGAGGTCCTCAATGCCCTGGATATCGATCATATACCGGTCAAAGAGATCATGATTCCCCGGCAGGATATTGTTAGCTTGAGTACGGATAAAACCATCCGGGAAAATATCGACATTGTCAGCCGTCATATGCATGCCCGCTACCCACTGGTTGGCACCAGCATTGACGATGTTAAGGGCATCCTTTATACGCCCCAGATTACCGCCAATATGGAACAGCTTTTACAGGGAGAAAAAGAGCTGGATGATTTTGACTGGCCCCGAATGATCGTGCCCCAGGATTTACCGGTCAGCAAGCTCATTGACCGGTTCCAAGCCGAGCGTCAGGAGCTCGCCCTGGTAAAAGAAGATGGCCGTATTGCAGGACTCGTTACCCTCACCGATGCCCTTGAAACCATTATAGGAAGTGCCGAAGACCCGCTGGATTTGCTCAATGAGTGAGAGGGCGCTCCCTTCCGGCCTTAAAAATATCGCTGGAACAAGTGACCGGAATCCCAGCGCCCAATAATCATTCCTGTTTGAGAAATGCCGCTGCGCGGCCCAGGCGAAGAATTCACATGCGGCGATTTTTTGGGTCCCGTTATTTTTGGTCGTTCAAAAAATGGAACACTACATCTTTGCTTTTCCTCATTGAAAAAAAGAACAGAATCATAGAAGCCTTTGAAAAACCAGTCCCGAAGCATCGGGAAAGGTCAAGACCCGAGGGAGGTTGGAATCGCAGCGTATAACGTACATGTGAGCATTTCAACCGACCGATAATGGCGACATCGGGCAAAAGAGCGGTTTTGCAAAGGCTGCTCATATTCAATCCCACTATATAAAACCATTTTTGTTATTTTAGGTCGGATACACTTATTTTCGACCATTCTTGTCAACCCTGAATATTATTAGCAATGTCTAAACGCACACTTGTCACTTCTGCCCTTCCCTATGCTAATGGACCTATACACCTGGGACACCTGGCCGGGGCCTATCTGCCGGCCGATCTCTATGTCCGCTATAAACGCCTGCGGGGCGAAGACATCCTCTATATCTGCGGATCCGATGAGCATGGCGTACCCATCACCATCGCGGCGGAGGATAAGGGTGTGAATCCCCAGGATATTGTAAACAAGTTTCATGAACGTAATAAAAAGGTGTTTGATGAAATCGGAATCTCATTTGATTATTATGGGCGAACAAGCTCCCCGGTCCACCACCAGACTTCGCAGCAGATTTTTACCAAGCTGTATGAAGACGGGGTTTTCATACAAAAAACCGAAGAACAGCTGTATGATCCCAAAGCAGAAATGTTTCTGCCCGACCGCTATGTAAAAGGCAGCTGTCCCCATTGCGGATATGAAGAGGCCTATGGCGATCAATGCGAAAGCTGTGGCGCATCCCTCTCTCCCACCGAACTCATCAATCCCAAAAGCGCCATCACAGGAGATACGCCCGAGACCAAAAAAACAAAGCACTGGTACCTGCCGCTGGGCGACTTCCAGGAGAGACTTGAAAACTGGATTGAAAGCCGGGAGAACTGGAAGCCGAATGTGGCAGGGCAAGTAAAAAGCTGGCTTGACGACGGACTGGCAGACCGGGCCGTCACGCGTGACCTGACCTGGGGCGTCCCTGTTCCCCTTGATAATACCGAGGGCAAAGTCCTCTATGTCTGGTTTGATGCCCCCATCGGTTATATTTCGGCCACCAAAGAGTGGGCCGAGCAGCAGGGCGATCCGGACCGGTGGAAAACCTATTGGCAGGATGAGGAAACAGACCTGATTCACTTTATCGGCAAGGATAATATTGTGTTCCACTGCATCATGTTTCCGGCCGTGCTGATGGCTTACGGAAAATACGTACTGCCCAAAAATGTGCCTGCCAACGAGTTTTTGAATCTGGAGGGAAAGAAACTGTCCACCTCCCGGGGCTGGGCGGTGTGGCTAGAAGAGTACCTGGAAGACTTCGAGGCCGACCTGCTCCGCTATGTGCTAGGGACCATCCTTCCCGAAACCAAGGATTCCGATTTCTCCTGGGAGGACTTTCAAAATAAAGTAAACAGCGAGCTGGCTGACATCCTGGGCAATTTCGTCTTCAGGACCACCTCCTTTACGCATAAATATTTTGATGGTGTCGTGCCCGAACTTAAAAATGCGTCGGACAGGGATCGTGAAACGCTTGCCCGGATTAAGGACCAGAAGAAGCGGATAGCCGCCGCCTATGAACAATTCAAGCTGCGCGAAGCCATTGCCGAAACCATGAAGCTGGCTCGCATCGGCAATAAGTACTTTACGGATATGGAACCATGGAAATCGCGCAGGGAAGACATCGAAAAATGCGGCAATACCCTCCATGTCTGTCTGCAGATTACAGCTGCGATGAGTCTGCTCTTCGACCCGATACTGCCCCACAAAATGGCGGTACTTAGAAAAGAACTGAATCTCACAGACGATGATATGAAATGGGATCGTATTGACGCGGCGATCCTGAAGAGCGGGAATCATATTGAAAAGGGTGAGATCCTGTTTACGAAGATCGAGGACGAGCAGGTGGAAGAGCAGCTTCAAAAACTGAAAAAACGCTCCCGGGAAGGTGCTCCCGAAGATCAGTACGAGCCGCTCAAAACAAATATGGAGTTTGACGACTTTATGAAAATAGATCTCCGGGCAGGGGAAATTGTGGAGGCTGCGGCCATTGAAAAAGCTGATAAACTGCTTAAATTGACGGTCAACCTCGGTTTTGAACAGCGAACCATTGTTTCGGGTATCGCCCATGACTTCTCTGCCGGTGATATTGTGGGACAAAAAGTATGTGTCGTGGCAAACCTGGCCCCCAAAAAACTGATGGGCGTGGAAAGCAACGGTATGATTCTGATGGCGGAAGAGGACGAGGGGTCCCTGAAGTTCGTAGAAACAGACGCAAAGCCGGGAAGTGTGATAACATGACACTGGAACACCTTGCTTAATTTTTCCCCGGCATATCAACGTACCGGGTACACAGAATGTAGTTTTAACCTGTATCTTTTAACATCAGAAAAGGAGTCTATTTTTGGCGACATCAACAACATCCCGGGGTAACTGGAATTCAAAATTGGGATTTATACTGGCGGCAGCCGGCTCGGCAGTCGGACTGGGGAATATATGGGGATTTCCGACTCAGGTAGCCTCTAACGGCGGGGCTGCATTCCTTTTTATCTATCTTCTGTGTGCTTTCGCCATCGGTTTTCCGGTTATGGTTGCTGAAATCACCATGGGCCGCAAAACGGGTCGCAACCCTGTCGGTGCGTTCAAGGTACTGGGGGACAATAAGCTGCTCTATTCAGCCATTGGAATGTGGGGACTTATCTGCGGGGTCATGATCCTCGCCTTCTACACGGTTATAGCGGGCTGGACCGTAAGCTATGTCTTTGAGGAAGTCTTCTTCTATCTCGGCATGACCGACTGGGCCGCCTGGATTTCCGATACGGGCAATGGCCCCATTAACGCCGTCTTTGCGACCTTGTTCATGGGAGCGACCATCTCCATCATCCTGGGGGGCGTAAGCGACGGGATTGAACGGGCTACAAAATTTATGATGCCCCTGCTGCTCATTATCCTGGTGGTGATGATCGGCTACGTTGTTTTGCAGCCGGGAGCCGGGGTGGGACTCGAGATATATCTTTTGCCCGATTTTTCGAAAGTAACCCCCGATCTCATTTTATCGGCTATGGGTCAGGCGTTCTTCTCGCTCTCGCTCGGCATGGGGGCCCTGATAACCTACGGCTCCTATTTGAGCAAAAAGGAAAATATCCCGGAAGCCGCTACATATGTTACGCTCATGGATGCGTTTATCGCCTTCCTGGCCGGCCTGCTGGTCATCCCCACGATGTATATGGCCCAGGCCCAGGGAGTACCTATTTTTGATGACAGCGGAAATCTGCTGGCAAGTGCGGCGCTTATATTCCAGGTATTGCCGGAACTGTTTCATGAAATGGGGGGACTATTGGGACTCATATTCGGAGGCACCTTTTTCTTTCTTCTCAGTATCGCAGCCCTGACCTCCACCATTTCTCTGCTGGAGGTCCCCGTCTCCTATGCCATCGATGAACACGATTTAAAGCGCAAAAGCGCTGCCACGTATATTGGCGGAGGCGTGCTGGCTATTTCACTGATCATCTCTTTTGACACTTCCCTGATCGATCATTTTGTTTTTATCTTTAATGAAATAGGGCTTCCTCTCGGCGGATTTCTTATCTGCCTGTTTCTCGGCTATTACTGGAAAACGGATAACGCCCTGGCTGAAATGCAGGAGGGCTATCCCACGGTTATGACGTCCTTTTTTGGCCGGGTATGGCCCCTGTTTGTCAAGGTTATTGCGCCCCTGGCTATACTCTACAACCTGCTGTCCGGTCTGGGTATAATTTAACGCTTGTTATCCTTCATCCGACATGGTATTTTTGTGCCACTAATTTTGAAGAATGATAACCTATACATATGGCAAAAGTTTCAACCTCTAATTTCCGAACGGGGATGGTCATTGATGTTGACAATGAACTCTACTCCATAGTCGACTACCAGCATGTTAAACCCGGTAAAGGGGGCGCCTTTATCCGAACCAAGCTCAAAGGCGTTGTCAACGAAAAAAATATTGAAAAAACCTTCCGCTCCGGTGAAGACGTTATAGAAGTTCGCGTCGAGCATCAGCCCTACCAGTTTCTCTATCTCGATGGAAACCTGTATTATTTTATGCACCAGGAGACCTATGAACAGGTTCCGGTGGAAGAGGAGCGCGTGGAAAAATCAGAATTTATGACCGAGGGCCAGGTTTGTACGCTCGTGGTCGATGTCGATAACGAGAAGATATTGTATGCTCACCCTCCCGACCATATCGTAGCTGAAGTAGCCGATACGCGTCCCGGCCTAAAGGGTGATACCGCCCAGGGAGGCAGCAAACCGGCCACCCTTGAATCCGGAGCCACCGTGCAGGTTCCCCTGTTCATCAACGAAGGGGAAAAAATAAAGGTCGATACCCGCACAGCCGAATATATCGAACGTGTAACATCAAATTAATTTCTACCATGGATTTAAAAGTAATTGAAAATCTTCTCGAACTCATTGCCAAAAGCGAAGTGAATGAAGTATCTATAGAGGAGGGAGATTTTAAAATCAAAGTAAAAAAGAAAGCGGATGTTGAACAGCCCTCCATGCCGGTACAATATCAGATGCCGGCACCGGCGCTGCAACAGCCGGCAGGTGGACAGCAACCGGCTCCGCAGCAGCCGGCGGCAGGGAAGAAGGAGGGCGGCGACGAGGAAGAATCCGATGAAACTTCAGGGGAGGTCGTTAAATCACCCATTGTGGGTACTTTTTACCGGTCCCCTTCTCCCGATGACGATCCCTTTGTCAAGGTCGGCGACCAGGTGGAAGAAGGCCAGACGATCTGCATCGTAGAAGCGATGAAAATTATGAATGAAATTGAATCTGATTATTCCGGTGAAATCAAAAAGATTCTCGTAGATGACGCAGAACCGGTAGAATACGATCAACCATTATTTATCATCGGATAAAACAGAGATAATTCATGTTTAATAAAATTCTTATCGCCAATCGCGGCGAAATCGCTCTTCGAATTATTCGCACGTGTAAAGAAATGGGCATCAAAACGGTAGCCGTCTACTCTACCGCCGATAACGACAGCCTCCACAAAAAGTTCGCTGACGAAGCCGTCTGTATCGGTCCCCCACCCAGCAAGGACAGCTACCTGAAGATCCCCAGCATTTTGGCCGCAGCAGAAATAACGAATGCCGAAGCCATACATCCGGGCTATGGATTTTTATCCGAAAAGGCTGAGTTCTCGCGTATCTGTGCCGAACACGACCTCAAGTTTATCGGTCCCTCCCCGGAGATGATTGACGCCATGGGCAATAAGTCCGTGGCCAAGGAAACCATGATTGACAGCGGCGTACCGGTCGTACCGGGCAGCGACGGGGTGGTCGATGATGTTGAGGAAGCCAGGCGTATTTGCAAAGAGATCGGCTATCCCGTAATTATCAAGGCCTCCTCGGGCGGCGGGGGACGCGGTATGCGGGTGGTCCACGAGGAGGAAAAACTGCAGCATGCGTTCGGTACGTGCAAGTCTGAGGCGAAAGGCGCTTTTGACGATCCTGCGGTATATATTGAAAAATTTGTACAGGATCCCCACCACGTAGAGATCCAGATTCTGGGCGACCAGCATGGCAATATCATCCACCTGGGCGAGCGCGACTGTTCCCTGCAGAGACGCCATCAAAAGATTTTAGAGGAATCCCCTTCTCCTCTCATGACGCCCGAACTGCGGGAAGAGATGGGCCAGGCGGCTATCGATGCAGCCCAGGCGGTAGATTACGAAGGAGCGGGTACGGTAGAATTTCTGGTCGACAAGGACAAGAAATTTTACTTCATGGAGATGAATACACGTATACAGGTCGAGCATCCGGTGACCGAAGAGATCACCAATTACGATCTGGTGGCTGAGCAGATTAAGGTGGCTGTGGGAGAAGAACTGGAACAAAAGGAATTAAAAATGCGCGGCCATGCTATCGAGTGCCGTATAAACGCGGAAGACCCCGCCCATAACTTCCGTCCCTCCGCCGGTACCATCGAGGTGTTTCATACGCCCGGGGGACACAGTGTTCGCATTGACACCCATGCTTATGCGGGATACAGAATCCCCCCCCACTACGACTCCATGATTGGAAAACTGATCGTCAGCGCCCCCACCCGCGAAGATGCCATTAAACGCATGCGGCGCTCGCTCGAAGAGTATATTATCGAGGGAGTCAAGACCACCATACCGTATCATCTGCAGCTGATGGATGATGAAAACTTCCTGAAAGGAGAGTTCAATACCCACTATCTTGAAAAATTTAACTTTAATCCCGACAGCAATTAGAAAACCACAGTATTATGAATCATCCCGAGGATCTGAAATATACGAAAGAACACGAGTGGATTCGCGACAACGGAGACGAGACGGCCACCATCGGCATCACGGACTTTGCCCAGAGTGAGCTGGGCGATATCGTTTTTGTAGAACTTGAACCGGAAGGAACCGAATTCGAAAAGGATGAGGTTTTTGGGACGGTCGAAGCGGTAAAGACCGTTTCAGAGCTTTTTGCGCCTGTTGACGGCGAAATACTTGAAATCAATGAAGCCCTGGAAGTGGAACCTGAGCTGGTCAACGATGATCCTTACGGGGATGGCTGGATGGTCAGGATTACCCTCCGCGACGCCTCCCAGCTCGACGAACTTATGTCGGCCGGCGAATATCAGGATATCGTTAGTTAACCTCATTCAATCCCATTAATTCAGGCATCCCCGCGGTGTCATTCTATATAGTTATATTTCTTTTGCATGCAACATCGACCTTCTGACTGGATCATTATACTCGACTACGGTTCCCAGTATACCCAGCTGATTGCGCGCCGTATTCGCGAGCTGAATATTTACTGTGAGATCCATCCCTTTAACAAAGAGCTCTCCGCTTTTGCAGATCAACCCCCGAAAGGCGTTATCATGTCTGGGGGGCCCAGCAGCGTTAATGACGAGGGAGCGCCGGGCTTGAATACCGGTATCTTCGAGTGGAACGTCCCGGTCCTGGGCATTTGCTACGGGCTGCAGATTTTAGCTCATAATAAAATACCCGGCTCCGTGGAACAGGCCGATCACCGCGAGTTCGGGCGCTCCGAGCTGATCGTCGATGACGCTTCCGACCTGTTTAGAAACATTCCCCAGGAGTCGGTTGTCTGGATGAGCCATGGCGATCATATCAAAAAAATGCCCCGGGAGTACGAGATCATAGCGCATACCGATAACGCCCGCGTGGCAGCCGTACGGCACACAGAGCAGCAGATATTCGGGGTTCAATTTCACCCGGAAGTCGTACATACCGTGTACGGGCAACAGATATTGGAGAATTTTGCCTACGGCATATGCCATCTGGAAGGCAGCTGGACCGCCCGGTCGTTTATTGAATCCACCGTCAAGGAGATCCGGGAAAAAGTGGGTGACCATCGCGTGCTATGCGGCCTCAGCGGTGGTGTAGACTCCACGGTGGTCGCTACGCTTGTCCACCAGGCCATTGGCGACCAGCTGCAGTGTATCTTTGTGGATAACGGGTTGCTGCGAAAGAACGAGTTCCGGGATGTGCTGGATATCTACGAAGAAGAGCTGAATCTTCCGGTCAGGGGAATTGACGCCGCCGATCGCTTTTTGGCGGAGCTCAAGGGGGTGATCGATCCCGAACAAAAAAGAAAAATTATCGGGAATATTTTTATCGATGTTTTTGATGATGCTATTGCAGGCGATAACGATTTTAAATTCCTGGCCCAGGGTACGCTCTATCCGGATGTCATTGAAAGCATCTCGTTCAAAGGTCCCTCTGCCACCATTAAATCGCACCATAATGTGGGGGGACTCCCCGAAGAGATGAACCTCGCACTGATAGAGCCGGTCAGGGAGCTGTTCAAGGATGAAGTACGGAACGTAGGGCGCGAACTGGGGATTCCGGATCATTTTATCAAGCGGCACCCGTTTCCGGGTCCCGGACTGGGCATCCGTATCCTTTCAGATGTTACAAAGGATAAACTCGCTCTGCTGCGTGAGGTCGACGATATTTTTATCAGCGAACTACGAAAGAAGGATCTCTATGATGACGTATGGCAGGCGCTGGCGGTATTGCTCCCGGTACAAAGCGTGGGCGTCATGGGCGACGAGCGCACCTACGAATTTACAGCCGGCCTCAGGGCCGTAACCAGCGTAGATGGCATGACCGCCGACTGGGCCCATCTGCCTCACCCCTTTTTAGCGCACGTTTCCAACCGTATCATCAATGAAGTCCGCGGTATCAACCGGGTCGTATATGATGTCAGCTCCAAGCCGCCTTCAACAATTGAATGGGAATAAGGAATAAGGCAGAACAAAATACGTTACCTACGGTTAAAGCTATTTCGCAATCTTCAACCAGAGACCTTATGAAAGTGCATTTCCGCTATATTTTCCGCCCCTTATTATTGGTTGCAGCGGCTTTTCTCCTGCTTGCGGGACCGGCTTCCTTTTCCACCGCCCAGGGTCAGTCGCTTGAGGAGGGTATCAAGCTATACCAGGAGGGAGAATACGCCAGGGCCGCCGCCCTGTTTGATCAGGTACATTCCGACCGGGGACTTCTTTTTGCCGGAAAATCCTATTTCGGGATGAAGGATTACGCAACGGCCAGGAGCCGCCTGCTCAATATCAGAGAGGGAAATAACCCACAGATTTCAACCGAGGCGAACTATACGCTGAGCCTCCTCCACTTCAAACAAAAAGATTTTGGCGAGGCGCTCATCCGGCTGGCGCCGCTGACCAGCCAACAGCTCAGCCCGGAGATTGCCGCTGAAAGTGCCAAACTCTATGATGGCCTTCTTAAGTACCTTACATTTGATCAGCGGAATACGATAATGGACGCGGTCGAAAGTGACTCCGTCAGATATG
>NZ_JBEPWZ010000076.1:0-11606 GCF_041642155.1 Fodinibius sp. | reverse complement strand
CGCTATCAGCTAAAATCGATTCTGTGATATAATGTAATTGACGCAGGAAGACCTTCTTGGAGGGTATTTATTATTAATAACGCAAGATTTCTTATGAGTGCTGGAAATATACTTTTGGTAGCTCTTCTGATACTTTTCAATGCCTGTGGTACCTCCCGCCCGTTTTACAAGTCTGCCGTCGATTCTGAACCGGGCCCATCAAATAAACAGGTCGATTATTCTCTTTTTCTTATCGGTGATACCGGAGCGCCTTATCAATCGGGGGCCGGCGAAGTGTTGCAAACCCTGCGTTACCAGTTGAGCCGAGCCGGGGAAAGCAGTTCTGTTGTATTTTTAGGTGACAATATATACCCGGATGGCATGCCTCCTGATTCCAGTTACGAGGATCGAGTTGCTTCAGAAAATAATTTAAAACCAGCCCTGGATGCCTTGAGTGACTATAGGGGGAAATCGTATTTTTTGCCCGGCAATCACGACTGGCGCTATGGGGTGGAAGGGATGAAGGCTCAGGAAGATTTTATTGAAACCTATACGGCGGGAGCGGCTGAATTTGCCCCTGATAACGGCTGCCCGGGACCCAGTGGCTATGATTTGGGTCGCAACTGGTACCTGATTATTCTGGATTCGGAATGGTGGATTAATCGAAGTCTTGAAACTACTGCAGCCGATGAAGACTGTGAATCACAGGAGCGGGCAGAAGTAATCAACAGAACAGGTACTATTATCGATAATAACAGTGATAAAAATATTCTTATTGCGTTTCACCACTCTTTATACAGTAATGGCAACCATGGAGGATATTATTCGTTTCGGGAGCATCTTTTTCCCCTGGCCAGCCTTGTTGACAATCTGTATATGCCACTGCCTCTGATAGGATCTGCATACCCGCTCTATCGCAAGCTTGGCCTCTCCGGACAGGATATTCCCCATGTCCAATACCAGGCATTTAAAAAAGAAATTCTGGAAGCTGCTGAAAATGTTGAAAATGTGTTTTTTGCTGCGGGACATGAACACAGCCTGTCGTTTTATGAAAAAGAAAAGCCGGCCGTAAATAAAGAAGGACAGGATTTTTTCATCCTGAGCGGGTCGGGTAGTAAAGTATCATACAGTCGGGGCAGGAATGGAGCTGAATTCGTGTATTCACACAGAGGGTTTGCAAAACTCCTCTCATACAAAGATGGTTCAGTAGCGGTAGAGTTTTGGATTCCTGATAACGGAAAAGCCGAAGGGAAGCTGGTATATCGCAAGCAGCTTGTTGAACCGACTATTCCACAGGATCAGGAGAAAGAAGAAGGCGGGTCCGGGAAAAAACGGGAGACGGCAGGCATCCGGAAGGATACGGTTTCTGTTGCCGCGGGCCCTCTTTACCGGGCTGGAAATTTCAAACGTTTTTTTTGGGGTGATCATTACCGGGATGCGTGGACGACAAGAGTTGACGTTCCTATTCTTGATTTTGAAACAGAGCGTGGAGGATTGGATATCCTGGCTAGAACCGGCGGAGTACAGACGGTTACGATTATAGCAGAAGACTCGACCGGCAGCAGGTATGTTATGCGATCCGTGCAAAAGGATCCTAAAAGATCGCTCCCTGAAATTTTACAGGAAACATTTGTCACCGATATCGCTCAGGATCAGACTTCTGCCACACATCCGTACGGCAGTATGGTTGCTTCAGCACTTGCTTCTGCAGCAGGGGTTTACCATACAACGCCGGAGTTGCGGTATATTCCCGGTCAGTCGGAGTTTAATCTTGATGCCGGAAACAAAGACGGTACGCTGGTTACGGTTGAAGAATTCGTGAGCAGTCAATGGTTTAACCAGACATATGACAAGGAGGCCGTGGACGTGGTCGATTCCTATAACCTGTGGAATGCGCTGCGTACAGGTAGTCCGGCTACCATTGATGAACGCCAGCTGGTGCGTTCCCGTATTTTTGACATGTTCATAGGTGACTGGGATCGTCATGAGGAACAATGGTTTTGGGCCAAAGTGCCGACCGATTCTATTCCCGTTTTTCAGCCGGTTCCAATTGACCGGGATAACGCCTTCTACAAAAGCGACGGCCTTGTACTGGGGCTGGCGCAGTTATGGGCGTTCCCAAAATTCCAGTATTTCGGTGAGGACATACGAAATATCAAGGGCATTAATCTAAATGGCCAATATTTCGATCGCTGGTTCATAAATAAACTGAACAAAAAGGAATGGATTGGCATAGCCGAACAGATGGAAAAATCACTCACCGATTCGATGATCGTACAGGCAGTGGAGCAGTGGCCAGAACCTATTGTCGATCTCAATGGCGATACGTTTATCCGAAAACTTAAGGCGCGAAGGGCAAAACTAACCGATTTTGCCCGGCGATACTACGATCTTCTTGTACGGGAGGTGAATATTTACGGGAGTGATGAGCCGGAAGAATTTATTGTTGAACGTAAGCTGAAAGGGGAAACATCGGTCACCATGTATCGGCGCGATGCGGCAGGTAAAAGACAAGTAGCATACCATCGCATATTCAAAAAAGAGGAAACAAATGAAATAAGGCTGTACGGTTTTGGTGGTGATGATCTCTTTGAGATAAAGGGGAAGGGAAATAAAGAGATAAAAATCCGGGTGATAGGAGGAGAGGGCGATGATGTCATTAAAGATCAGCCCGCTGTTTCGGGAATTGGCAAAAAAACCTGGGTTTACGATACTGAAAAGGGCAGTACAATTGAAACAGACGGCACTGTTAAGGATAAAACCTCATCGAATCCCAGGGTGAACCGGTACGAAAAAAGAGCCTTCGAATACAACTTTGCAGGTCCCCTGTTTACTACCGGATATAATGAGAATGATGGCCTTTTTCTTGGTGGGGGCCTTCTTATAAGAAGGCAGGGCTTCCGAAAAAAACCGTTTGCATCGCGGCACCGCATCACAGGAAAAGCCGCCATGCGTACCATAGCTTTCAGCTTAAGCTACGACGGCATTTTTACAGATATAGTGGGGCCCTTTAATATTGAGATTGATGCCGAGGTACAGGCCCCGAACTACTCGGTTAATTTTTTTGGAATGGGAAATGAAACAGAGAAGCAGGATATCTCCACCGGTTTTTACGGGTACCGGATGGACCGGGCAGATATAGAAGGTAGCCTTTCAAATGAAATAGCTGATTTATTGACCATTCATGGTGGAGTCGGGATGCAATATTATCGGCCTTTTGACATGAAAAACCGGTTTGTGACGTCACCAGGGTCTGGTCTGGATAACGTCGTTTTTAATGATCACTATTACGCGACAATGGGCAGTGGATTTACCGTGAATACCGTGGATAGTGGGGTTTTTCCAAAATATGGCGTAGTATTTGACTTCAAATCGGAGCTCATGCTTGGAATAAACGGTCGCAGCGATTCTTTTGGCCGTATTTCTACGGAGGGAAAATTCTATCATACATTTGAAGATATTACGACCACACTGGCCTCAAGAGTGGGATTTTCAACCAATATCGGCCCTTACAAGTTTTTTCAGGCCAATACCCTCGGGGGGCAGTCATTTACGGGAAATAGCAATAACTTGCGGGGCTTTTTGCGTGATCGATTTTCCGGGCGAACGGCCCTTTTTCAGAATACTGAGCTGAGAACAAGGCTGTTTGATGTACAGTCCTATATTCTGCCTGCTGCCGTGGGTATATTGGCTTATGTAGATGAGGGAAGAGTATGGGTTGATAATGAGAGCTCCACCCGCTGGCATGTGAACTATGGTGGAGGCATCTGGATCAGTCCCCTGAAACGAGTAGTGCTGACAGGTGGGCTGGCCTTCTCAACAGAGGAAACTCTTTTAACCTTAACACTCGGTTTTCCGTTTTAATGGAGCAAATAAGGGGCTGGAAAATCTGTATTTTCAGATTGAATGTTTAAGAACATTACCACAGAAATCCATGACCATAATTAATATCGATGATTATCCGAGTTGTTAATGTTGCCTTCCTATTTTTAAGTGCGTTTTTTTTGGTTGCCCCTGTTCCGGGAGGAGAAGATAAGCCGCTGTTTAACGGTACGGATCTTTCAGGCTGGGTCAATGTAATCGGGGCATCCGAGAGCTGGACGGTTAACAGTAACTCGATCAGCGCTGCGGGAATACCCAGGAGTGTGTTGCGCACCGACCAGCAGTACGAAAATTATATTTTAGAGTTTGAATATAAAAAACCGATGTCCTATGGCCGGGCGGGGATACTGATCCACAGTGATGCTCTTCCCGCAAAGGGGAGTCCCTGGCCGCGGGGCATCAACATTCAATTTTGGGGTTCGGGTAACGGCCTGATAGAACCTGCGGGGGGAGCCAGCATACAGGCGGTCAAGAACCCACCGCTGCAAAAAGTTGACGGGGATTCGACCGGCGGGGGACCGCCTTCTGCCGGGGAAGGATGGCATCACATCCGGGTTGAAAGCAGTGATGGAACGGTCACCCTGCGGGTAGATGGCACGCCCGCTGCAATGGGACTTTACGCCTCTCTTCGCAAGGGGTATATAGCGCTGAAAGCCGATGGATCTCAAATTCAATTCAGAAATATACGAATCCGGGAGCTGCCGGCGTCTGATCTTTCTTCCGAACAGGTGGCGAATAAAGACCGGGGATTTGTCTCCCTTTACAATGGCCGGGATGTTGGAAAGCATTGGGAGCTGCTGCCCGGACACCGCGGGCACTGGACAGCCGAGGACTGGCTGATCAACTATGATGGAAAAAGCGAAGAGGAAAGAAAAAGCCTCTGGAGCAAGGAGGAATACGGCGACTTTATTCTGATGGCGGATATGAAATTTACCGGCCATCCGGAAATGGCCGAAAGTCCGGTCGTTTTGCCAACAGGCGACAACCTGAAAAACGAGGACGGCAGTAATAAAATGGTGGTGGTTCCGTATGCCGGGGATACGGGAATATATGTGCGCGGAAGTTCAAAAAACCAGGTGAATATGGGCAACCGCTTTATTGGCTCCGGGGAAATATACGGGTACCGGGCTGACCGTGATATGCCACGGGAGGTCAGGCAGGCCCTTGTCCCAAGAGTTAACGCCGATGCCCCGCCCGGGGAATGGAACCGGTATGTCATTACCATGAAAGGGGATCGGATTGGCATAGTCTTAAACGGAAGGGTCGTTATCGATGATGCCCGCCTTCCGGGAATAGCTCCGCGGGGTAAAATTGCCTTGCAGGACGACCATGGCAGCGGTAATCGTTTTGTGTTTGGGAACGTGTACATCAAGGAGCTGGAATGATCAGCAGCGAGAATTTTAGGGTATATGGCATTATTAATGGACATTGGTGTTAAAAATACCGGATATTATATATGATGGAACAAGGTCTGTTCCTGTGGACCATTACATTCCCCGACGAGTTATTCCGGTCGCCCGGTCCAGATGGATAGGGTTAGGAATTACTCATGATCGAATGCCCTTTACGCCGCATTCGACGTTTGCTCAACCGTATCCACACCGCCAACAGAATTTTTATGAAATTAAACATAATGAATAAAACATTGAAGTCCGCCATTCTGAGCCTGTTCATATTATGTGTTTGCAGTTATCCCCTATGGGGACAAACCGGGCAAATCAAAGATATTATCGACCGGGAGTATCAGGAAATAGAAAAGTTGTATAAACATTTTCACGCTCATCCCGAACTGTCCAACGAGGAGGCGGAGACTTCGGAAAGGCTGGCCGGAGAGCTGGAGCATCTGGGATTTTCAGTGACCGAAGGGGTCGGCGGACATGGGATTGTGGCCGTATTGGAAAATGGAGAGGGGCCGGTCGTCATGGTACGGGCCGATATGGACGCCTTGCCGATTAAAGAGGAAACCGGCGTTTCTTTTGCCAGTGATAAAACGGTTACCACCTCCGAAGGCGAGTCTGTTCCTGTCATGCACGCCTGCGGCCATGACATGCATATGAGTGTTATGGTGGGGACGGCGCAGGTCTTTACAAGCCTGATGGAGCAGTGGGAGGGAACGCTCGTACTCATAGGTCAGCCGGCGGAAGAAAAGCTGTCGGGTGCCAGGGCAATGATTGAGGATGGATTATTTGAACGCTTCCCGCTGCCGGACTATATACTGGGTCTTCATGTGAATTCGGCCCAGGCTTCCGGGAAAGTGGGATATTCGCCCGGTTATGCCTATGCGAATGTAGATGTGGGACGTATTGTGGTAAAAGGCAGAGGGGGACACGGTGCATATCCCGATTTGACGATCGACCCGGTGGTTATCGCCTCGCGGCTTGTCCTTAATCTTCAAACGATCATAAGCCGTGAAATTTCTGCGCTGGATCCGGCAAACATCACTATTGGATCTATTCACGGGGGGACCAGCGGAAATATTATCCCGAACGAGGTGGAACTGGAATTAGTCTTCCGGACGCTGAACGATGATACGCGCGAAAAACTCATCAAAAGAATCAACGAAATGAGCGAGGGAACAGGTCTGTCCGCCGGTCTGCCGGAAGAAGACTGGCCCCGGCTGGAGCTGGAAAGTGATTCTCACGTATCCTCTGTTTATAACACGCCGGCATTGGGAGAAAGACTGAAAAATTCTTTTGCCAGGGCTGTGGGAGCTGAAAACGTACACGAAATATCTCCGCTGATGTATGGCGAGGACTTTGGGGAATACGGAAGTGCAAAACCCGAAATACCCGCCTTTTTATACTCTTTGGGATCTGTGAAACCTGAAGATATGGAAGCTGCAGAAAAAGGATTGATTGTCCCCCCGTCCACTCATTCAAGTAAATATCTGCCGGATATGGAACCAACTATTCGAACGGGCATCCTTACTATGAGTTCAGCTGTATTTGATCTGTTGGAGGGTGAGGATAATTAAATCCACCAGGCAAAAATTCAAGCCTTGCTCATTCTTTTTGGCGGCAAGGATAACCAAAGCCCGGCATGGCGATACCGGTAGCTGATACCGGCCGGCGAAACCGCCAAAAAAAACCTGTAATAACTTGAATGAAAGGGATGAGATCGGTATTTATAATCTTCCGTATCGATACCCGGATAGCCATGCGACTGGACGTTTTATGACTCTGTGGAAACGTTTAAGATCGAAGTAACAGGAATCGGGTGATTCCAAAGGCACACATTCTTGCCGGGAAACTATGAAATATCTTAAATATTTTAACCGTTAACGATGATGACTGCCCGAGATCGAAACAATATCCTAAAAATACAAGTTCAAAAAGTTGTATACCCGACGCTCTACCACACAATTTGTCGCTGCAACTTTTAAGTGATGTTACTTGTGGCACATCTACAATTAAGTCAATCCCAAACACATAATATAATTGAGGATCATTTATGGCAGAACGAATTAAATTGCATCCGGAAACACCTCACGTAAAGCGTCTTTTTGAAGCTGCAGATATGATAAAGCAGGGGGCGGTGATTTTGTTTCCAACGGATAGTCAATATGCGATAGGATGCAATTATAAAAATAAAAAAGGTATTGAACGCATACGTCAGATTCGACAGCTGGGAAAGAACGATCACCTGACTATTTTATGCGATTCCCTTTCCGGTATTGCACGATTCGCCCATATCTCCGATCACAATTTTAAGCTTATCAAGCGGCTTATTCCGGGACCTTATACCTTCATCCTGCCAGCCACAAAAGAGGTACCGAAGCTGCTGGTTCATCCCAAGAAAAAAACGGTCGGCATTCGGGTACCGGATTATCCCATTGCCGAAGGATTAGTGCGGGAAGTGGGGGATCCTCTGCTGGCCATTACAGCAAAAAAACCTGAAATGGACGAAGATGCCCTTGCGGGATTTGAACGCGAACCTTTTTTAAGAGAATTTGATAAACTGGTGGATGTAACGATTGATAACCAGCAGGAACTGCCTTCGCGTGGAACGTCCATCCTCGATATGACCGACGATAATACCAGGTTGCTGCGTGAAGGCCTTGGAATGGAAGCACTGGAGGAAGTGTTTCGCATGCAGCGGGAACCGTTAGAAAAATAGACTAATGACATTATTATTATGATGAAGGTAGCGATTAATACGGGAGGTGGCGACGCGCCGGGATTGAATGCAGCCATACGGGCGGCCACCCTGGCTGCCCTCAAGCGCGGGTGGGAAGTACTGGGCATTAAAAATGGTTACGGATCGCTTTATACCGACGAACCGTTTATCAAGTTGGACGCCCAGTCGGTTAAGGGAATTACGCTGCAGGGGGGGACCATCCTGGGTACGGCAAACCGGGGGAACCCCTTTGAGATGCCCTACCAAAAAGACGACGGAAGCTGGGACACGAAAGATGTCTCTGATCACCTGGTGCAGACGTTTAAAGAGCATGAAGTGGATGCGTTGATTGCGATAGGGGGTGACGGATCCATGAATATTGCCAGCCGGCTTATCAGGAAGGGCATCAATATCGTGGGGGTCCCCAAAACGATTGATAACGATATCTACGGCTGTGATATATCACTGGGTTTTGATACGGCCATCGATATTGCCACCGGTGCCATTGACCGCATAACAACGACGGCCGAATCGCACCAGCGGCTCATGGTCGTGGAAGTGATGGGGCGATATGCCGGGTGGATTGCCCTGTATGCGGGTATTGCCGCTTCGGCTGATGTCGTGCTCATCCCCGAGATCCCTTTTTCCTACGATTCCATAGAGGAGAAAATAAAAGAGCGCGAATCCAACGGCCAAAAATATACCATGATAGTTGTCGCTGAAGGGGCCCGGGAAAAAGATGGCGAGCTGGTTACCAAAGGCAAGGCAGTGGGACAAGAGGTACAGCTTGGCGGGATTGCCGATCGCCTGGCGAAAGAATTGAGCGAGCGAACGGGGAAGGAGTCGCGTTCTGTCGTCCTGGGTCATCTACAACGCGGCGGGTCTCCCTCTACCTACGACCGCCTCATCTCCCTACGGTTTGGGGCCGCGGCTATCCGGTGCGTGCAGGAGCGTGATTTCAATAAGCTGGTGGTCCTGCAGAATAACAAGCTGACGCGTATTCCCATAACCAGCATAGAAGGCAAAATGAAATCGGTTTCCCTGGAAAGCGATACGGTACAGACGGCCCGAGACATCGGTATTTGCCTGGGAGATTAGCAAGACACAGGATCGCTCCTCATGTGACCAGCGCTTTGAAATGTTCATCAAAGGGCGGTTCAATGAGGCCCTTTTCGGTAATAAAGGCCGTAACATACCGGTGAGGCGTAATGTCAAAAGCCGGGTTGTAGGCCTCTGCTTTCTTGGGAGCCACCTCAGAGTCGTTAAACCGGGTAATCTCATCATTTTCCCGCACCTCGATAGGAATCTCATCCCCGGTCTCGAGCTCCATGTCTATCGTGGAGAAGGGAACCGCAACATAGAAGGGTACTTCGTTCTCTTTCGCCAGAACTGCGAGGGGATAGGTACCTATTTTATTGGCCACATCGCCGTTGGCTGCCACATGGTCACTTCCCACGATAACGCTATCCACCTTGCCGCGGCGCATCAGCGATCCCGCCGAGGAATCGGTAATAAGGGTCATCGGTATTTCCGCATTCATGAGCTCCCAGGCGGTCAGTCGCGAACCCTCCAGGAGGGGACGCGTTTCGTCTACCCAAATTCGGATATCTTTATTTTGCTCATGGGCATGAAAGATGACCGAGAGCGCCGTCCCGTACTGGCCGGTAGCAAGACTCCCGGTGTTGCAATGGGTAAGAATCCGGTCTCCTTTGTCAATGAGATTAACTCCTGTTTCCCCAATTTTTTTGCAGGTCCGTTTGTCCTCGGCATGAATGGTCCTGGCCGTTTTGAAAACAATCTCCTTGATTTCGGAAATATCCTTGTCCTTATGTGCTTTAATGGTTGTCTTCAGCCGGTGGAGCGCCCAATGCAGGTTTACGGCGGTGGGACGGGCGGATTCCAAATATTCAGCTACCCGCTCCACTTCTATAAAAAAGCTCTGGAACGAATTTTCGGACAGTTCCTTTATCCCCAGATAAAATCCATAGGCGGCAGCGATACCGATTGCCGGTGCCCCGCGAATGCGCATTTTTTTAATTGCTTCCCACATGCGCCCGACGTCGCGAATATCACTATACACTTCCCGGCCGGGAAGATAGGTTTGATCAAGAATTCGGACATGGTCGTCACACCATTCTATTGATTGAATGGCCGTATTGGCGTCTTTGTTCATACTTTTGCTACCCCTGTAATCAGTAATATTTTTTATGTGCCTGAATGGTATAACAATTCTGTCAGGAAATAAAATTTCATTGATTTCAAAAACCGGCGGCCATACCATCCCCGCGTGGGTCGGGTGCTCCCAGCTTAAACCCGTCGTCGTCCACAAAGATAGTGTGGGCACGACCCAGCCCGTCAGAAGCACTAAGGGTATGTCCCTTTTGCTCCAGTAATTTTCGGGTGTCGGGACTAAGGCCGAATTTTTCATAATAGAGTTTGTCGGGCATCCACTGGTGGTGAAAGCGAGGTGCTGAAATGGCTTCAGCCGGATCCATCTCAAAAACAGCCATATTTAAAAAATTTTGCAGGGTGGCCGTAATTATACGGGGACCGCCGGCCGCTCCCAGCACCATGCGAACAGAATCGTTTTTGGTGACTATCGCGGGAGACATACTGCTGAGCATCCGCTTTTCGGGTGCAATGGCGTTGGCTTCTCCCTGAATGAGTCCGAACATATTCGGTTCTCCCGGTTCGGCCGTAAAGTCGTCCATTTCGTTATTTAAAAGAAATCCCGCCCCGCTGACAGCGACCATGCTGCCAAAAGAACCATTCAGGGTCGTTGTAACAGCCACGGCATTGCCCTCCTTGTCTATAATAGAGTAATGAGTGGTTTCGCTGGATTCCCGAAAAGGAATATCGCCGTGGCCAATATCGTCGCTGGAGGAGGCCGTCTCCCAGCTGAAACTTTCCATGCGTTCCTCCTGATAGGCCGGGTCCAAAAGTTCAGCCTGCGGGATCTCCACAAAATCGGGATCTCCCAAAAAATGGGCACGGTCCGCAAAAGCTCGGCGCATGGTTTCGGTCACGAGATGAACATATTTAGCCGAATTAAACCCCAGTTCTTTCAGGTCATAGGGCTGCAGCATATCCAGGATTTGAGCAATGGCAATACTCCCGCTGCTTGGCGGAGGCATGACGTTGAGCTCATAGCCATGGAACGAAGCCCGGATGGGATTGCGCCAGACGCTTTCATAATTCCGGAGATCCTCACGGGTAATGATTCCACCCTGTTTTTCCATCTCGTTCACCAGGAGTTCAGCAGTCTCGCCTTCATAAAAGCCCGATCTCCCACGGTCGGCGATACGCTGCAATGTGCGGGCTAAATCGGTCTGACGAAACAGATCACCCTCTCGCCAGGGGAGGCCGTCACGCCGCAAGAAATAACCGGCGGATCCCGCGTATTTTTTTAATCCTTTTTTGTTGTCATTCAAGGCTTCGGCCTGCCTGTAGGACAATCGGTATCCCTTGCGGGCCAGCTCGATAGCAGGCTGGATGACCTGGTTCAGGGAGAGATTCCCGTATTGCTCCAGGGCTTTTACCATCCCGTCTACGACTCCCGGCACGCCGGATGCCAGTCCCCCTTTGCGGCTGAGCCTGGTCACATATTCCCCCTCCCTCATATACATATC
>NZ_JBEPWZ010000075.1:0-11870 GCF_041642155.1 Fodinibius sp. | reverse complement strand
TGGTCGCCCGACGGAGAGAAGATTGCCTTTGCCTCCGACCGCAATGACAATTTCGACCTGTACGTCATGGATGCCGACGGCTCCAATCAAACACAGCTGACCACCGACCATCATTTCGATCTCGCTCCGCAATGGTCGCCGGATGGCAAGACCCTTCTTTTTACCTCTAACCGCTTCGGTAGTTTCGACCTTTTTGTCATTGATATTGACGGGACCAATATGAAACAACTCACGGCACACAGCGGAAAAGACTACTACGCTTCCTGGTCGCCGGACGGGGAAGAAATCATCTTCTGTTCCGACCGCTCTGGCAAAGATGAAATCTATATCATGAACCGGGACGGGACGGAGTTAAGGAGGATAGAAATCAGCAACCGGTAGCGCGGCTTCCCTGTTTTCAAAGCTTTCGCTCTCTACTTTATCTTCTTGCTCGCTGTTTATCGGGCGGCCTGTGACCAAAATGAGCTAACCCGTATTACCTCACAGCGATTTATGGTATATTGTTGTACTCTTATAATAAAGATAACCTGATATCGATTTGAGAGGTCCAAAAACTATAACAGCGTGTACCATACTGCGAAGGTTGCCTGTCAGTTGCGCTGAAGATAAAAATAGCGCGCCGGGCACTGGGGGTACGTCTGCACTGCTATTACCCTTCGCCATGCTGAAGTACAAACATCCTGGTGAGGCAATCCCGGCTAATTGCATATCCCACTGAATTTCTTGCCATTCATTTATTATATTAAGCGCCTGAATTTGTTACACCGAAGAAAATCAGTCCCGCTATGTCAGACCGGGCGTTTAACTTGCAGTAACTATAAACCTTACAGACTGTCGATATGAAAATCCATGAGTACCAAGCCAAGGAATTATTAAAAGAATACAATGTAGCTGTCCCCGCGGGCGTATCCGCTACTACCGTGGAAAAGGCTGTTGAGGCAGCCCGGGAGATGAAAGACAACGGCGCCAGCCTGTTTGTTGTCAAGGCGCAAATCCATGCGGGGGGACGGGGAAAAGGGAAAACCAAAAAAAGCGGCGCCAGCGGCGTCGTTCTCTGCGATACCATTGAGGAAGTGCGCGATGCGGCCGAATCGCTGCTTGGCGATACGCTGGTTACGGTACAAACCGGAGAAGAGGGACAGGAAGTCAAGCGCATTTACGTCACGGACGGGGTGGACATCGAGCAGGAGTTTTACCTGGGCATCCTGCTCGACCGGTCCAAGAGTAAAAATGTGATCATGGTTTCAACGGAAGGAGGCGTTGAAATTGAAAAAGTAGCCGAAGAAACGCCCGAAAAAATTGTAAAGGAATGGGTGGAACCGGGAATGAAGCTGCAGCACAACCAGGCGCGCCACCTGGCGTATGCACTCGGGTTCGAAGGCGATGCTTTCAAAAAGGCCGTAAAGTTTATTATGGCGCTGTATAACTGCTACGAGGAAACCGACGCCAGCCTGGTGGAAATCAACCCGCTGGTTCTTACTCCGGGGGGCGATGTGATAGCGCTCGATGCGAAAATGACTTTTGATGACAATGCACTTTTCCGCCACAGCGATATTGCCGAACTGCGCGATAAATCGGAGGAGAACCCGGTTGAGCTGGAAGCCTCGGAATACGGGCTGAATTATATTAAGCTGGACGGCAATGTGGGCTGCATGGTCAACGGAGCCGGGCTGGCCATGGCTACCATGGATATCATTAAACTCTCAGGCGGTGAGCCGGCCAACTTCCTCGATGTGGGGGGCAGTGCCAACGTGGAAACGGTCAAGAATGGGTTTCGTATTATCCTTGAAGATAAAAACGTAAAAGCGATTCTCATTAATATCTTTGGCGGCATCGTGCGGTGCGACCGCGTAGCCAATGGGGTTATCGAAGCGGTTAAAGATCCGGAAATTGCCGAGAAGGTGCAGGATGTCCCTATTATCGTCCGCCTGCAGGGTACAAATGCCGAAGAGGCCAAAGAGATTATCGACAATTCAGACCTGAATGTTATCTCGGCGGTACTGCTCAAGGAAGCAGCGGAAGAAGTCTCCAACGTTCTGGCGGCTTGACAGCACATTCGGGGCCTGGCCTCCATCCATAGGCTGTGTATGACGGCCGATGATGAACGCCGGCGGGTCGGCGTCGTGGCCTGGCTTCCACCAGCAGGCCGTATATGGCAGCTTAACTATTCTCGGGGCTTGCCGGGTTTTCAAAAACCCGGCAAGCCTTTTTATATAACGGAGTAAATAGTATTATTCATATCACATCCAATGGCCATCCCTAAAAAGGGCCCTCGCATCATGAAAAGAATTCATATCGTTGGGGTAAGTCCCCGCACCGGGACCACACTCATGGCAGAAGCGATTAAGACGTGCTACCATATCGATTATTATACCACGCATGAAGACCGTTTATTTACCCGTGCGCCCGGCCATCCGGATATTTTCCTGACCAAGAACCCAAAAGATGTCATGATAGCGGGACCCAGCCTGCGGGTTGACCCTGATCTCTATGTTATCTGTATGCTGCGCGACCCCAGGGACATCATTTGCAGCAGGCACAAGAAAGACCCTGATCGCTACTGGGCCAGTCTCCGCTATTGGAAAATGTACAGCAAAGAGGCGAGGCGACTGCAAAACCATCCCAGATTTATCCTCATACGGTATGAATCTTTTGTCTCCGATCCCGATAAAGTTCAAGACATCTTGTCCGCCAGGATACCCTTTCTGGAAAAGAACGTGCCCTTCAGTAAATATCATGAAGCGGCTACCGTTTCGGATTCCTCCCAAAAAGCCCTCAGCGGTGTGCGCCCGATTAAACCGACGAGCGTGGGACGATGGCGGGATCACAAAGAGCGGATAGCGGGACAACTGAAGCTGCACGGCTCCCTTACGGATGACCTGATCAGCTTCGGATACGAGGAGGACAATCACTGGCTGAACGAACTCGACGGCGTGAAACCGGACCTGAGTCCCAGTCATTTTCCGGAATATATGACCTTCTCAAAAAGGGTCTCCCTGAAGTTCGGGAAATATTTGGAGGCGGTCCGCCGGATGGTGGAACAAATGATGGGTCGCCGAATCAGGATTACTCATCCCAAAAAATGGTTGTGACTACAGGTTTTGTTTCCCTTCTTGCCATTACGTCACTGTAATATGAGTACAGCGTATTTCCTATCTCCATCGCATCTTCTCCATCCATTCAGGATGTCCTTCGAACCTTAATGAGCTGTCGGACGGCACACAGCTGCCATCTGACAGCTTTCAAAAAGCTAACTTAAGACCACCAGCGAGAATGGATTCCTGCCTCACTCATTTTTACCGGTCGCCCCAATATAAATACCTGCCAACACAATGGCGGCGCCGATGTATTCCAGGGTTGTCGTTGGCCGGTTGAAGAACAGAATATCCCACATAAAAGCCAGGGCCGGCTGGAGCAGGATAGCCAGTCCCGCAACCGATGCATCCACATCCGGTAGTCCCTTGGATATAAGCACCCACCCAAAAACCTGCCCCACTATGCCAAGTCCCAGCAACGCAGCCCAGGACTGCAGATCGGGAATCGCAAAGCCGGCGTCGGGTTCAACAATGACGGTAATTCCCAGCAAAAAAGCCGATATCAAGCAGATCCAGCCCATATTGGCAAAGATAGACAAACGGGTTTCATTGCCCTCAGATCGGGATTTTCGAAGCGTAAGGATGTACAAGGCATAGGCAAGAGCCGTCAATAGCCCGTACAGCACTCCTAATTTTATAGCTCCGTCGTGCTGACCCCACCCCGTACGGACAATCAAAAACAATCCGACGACGGCCGTAGGAATCGCTATCATCAATTGCCAGCTTAATTTTTCTTTCAGCAGCCACACCGCAAGCAAAGCAACAAAAAACACCTGCATATTCCCGAGTATAGTCGCCAGTCCCGGACCTACATACATGATGCTGCGATGCCAGAAAAAGAGGTCCAGGCTAAAAAAAAGGCCGCACAGGAAAGGTATCGCTAAGCTTTTAGCTCCAAACCAGAGCCGGTCGCTGCGGAGGACGGATATTCCCATCAGTATCACCCCGCCGAAGAACATTCGATAGAAAGCCGATACCGTAGGACCGGTATTTGCAAGCTCCACCAAAACAGAGGTAAAACTTACGATAGTGGCTCCCAGAATAATAAAACCGAAGGCCCGTAACGATGCAGTGCGTTTCATTTCAAAAAGAGGGGCGGACTAATACAATATTAAGCTATTTGCTTTTGAAGTTCCTCTTTGCACGTCTCATAATACTGCTCGTATATACTCACGATTTTTCCCATCTCAAAACGCTTGGCATGTCTGCGGGCATTACGGGCCATTTTCTGGTGCAGTGTTTTATCCTGTAAAATTTCAACAGCATAGCCAGCCATACAGTCGGTATCGTCCAGATCGCAGAGATAGCCGGTTTCGCCATGAACGTTGACTTCAGGCAAGCCTCCGATATTGGAACTGATTACCGGCACGCTGCAGCTCATCGCCTCAAGGGCCGCCAGGCCAAAAGTCTCGGATCCGGAAGGGATGAGAAACAGGTCTGCGATGGAGAGTACTTCCTCCACCTGATCCTGTTTGCCCAGGAAGCGGACATGATTACAAACGCCCAACTCACGGCAGCGTTTCTCCGCCCGCTGGCGATCGGGTCCGTCTCCCACCAGCAACAACTTGGCGTCGATGTCATTTTCCAGTATCCGGTGAAATACATTCACCACTTCCGGAACCCGCTTGACCTCACGGAAATTGGAAACGTGTACCACCACTTTTTCGCCATTCGGACAAATGGCGCGTTTAAAGTGGTTTTTATTGGATTTTTTAAATCGTTCGAGATCAATGAAGTTCGGAATAACTTCTATCTTTTTCCTGATGTCAAAACGTTTATAGGTTTCTTCCCTCAGGTATTTCGAAACGGCTGTCACTCCATCACTTTGGTTAATCGAAAAATCGACCACGCTTTTGTAACTGGGATCACTGCCCACAATCGTAATATCGGTTCCGTGAAGCGTCGTAATCAGTGGAACGTGTGCGGCCTTTTCGCCCAGGATCTGCTTGGCCAGGTAGGCGCTGGTGGCATGCGGCACCGCATAATGAACATGCAATACATCGATCTTTTCATATTCAATGAGATTGGCCATCTGATTAGCCAGCGCCAAATCATAGGGAGGATATTCAAAGAGCGGGTAGGTATTCATGTTCACTTCATGATAGGATATATTGGTCTGAAATGTATCCAGACGGGCCGGCCGGTCGTAGCTGAGCATATGTACATTATGATTCCGGTGAGCCAGTCCTTTGGCCAGCTCTGTTGCCACAACGCCACTGCCACCGAAAGTGGGATAACACACAATTCCTATATTCATGCTATAAATTCTTTCTGCTGTTTACGTTACTGGTTGACATCATAATAATGATTTTTCACTGCTTTTCATTGATTAACAAAAATTTGTCCTTCCTCATTTCCCGAATTCGATACATTAGGTGTAAAGCCAGCTATCTCTTATATTATAGACTTTCAGAAGATTGTAGAATACACGAATCCATTTTCACCTTTGTTATCCTTTTTTAACAAGCATGAAATCTTATGGCAGGACATTCCAAATGGTCTAATATAAAGCATAAAAAGGCCAAAGAAGACAAAAAAAGAGCAAAAATCTTCAATAAGCATCTTCGCGAAATATCGGTAGCTGCCCGCGAAGGCGGCGGCGATCCCGAGATGAATCCCCGGCTCGATACGGCCATTAATAACGCCAAGAGTGATAATGTACCCAAGGATAATATTGAACGAGCCATAAAAAAGGGTACAGGCGAACTTGACGAGGGGGATGGCCGTTATGAAGATGCCACCTACGAAGGCTACGGCCCGGGTGGCATTGCATACTTTATTGAAGTGACCACGAATAACTATAACCGTACTGTTGGCGATATTCGTCATATTTTTACCTCTCACGGGGGTAATCTCGGCACGGACGGCTCGGTCGGCTACCTGTTTGAGCAGAAAGGCATGATCCGCATTACCCCGGGGGAACACGATGAGGAGGAATTTATGCTTAATGCCATTGATGCCGGCGCCGAAGAAATAGATACGGACGGCGATTTTTTCAATGTCACCACGGCACGCGATACGATGTACGAGGTCAGGGACAAACTGGAAGAGGGGGGGTATAATATTGAATCCGCCGAGCTTATTCGAATCCCCATGACGGAAGTCAGGGCCGATCCGGAGGTAGCAGTATCAAACTTTAAGCTGATGAATAAGTTTGAGGACAACGACGATGTATCTAATGTGTTTACGAATATGAAAATGGATGATGAAACGTTGGCCATTGCTGAACAAATGGATTAGTCCCGCTACCGGGAACGAAATCTGTGATATCATATATTAAACATCCATACAAAAATCCTATGATGAGATTTATTCTTGTAACCCTGACGGCTTTTCTTTTGATGGGTTTTGCCCCCGAAGAGGCCCGCAAGGCAAATGAAGCCTATGACAACGGCGAGTACGAGAGAGCTATTGCCCTTTTCAAAAAAGCGATTGATGCTGAGCCCGATAACCCGAAATTATTTTACAACCTTGCAAGCGCCCAGGCCAAAGCGGGCAACAGCGAAGAAGCGATCCGTACGTTTGAACAGTTTAAGAATATGACGGACGACCCCGAACGGCGTGCCATGGCCAATTATGATATCGGCAATATTTTGGCGGAAGAGAAAAAATGGGACCAGGCACTGGATTATTACAAACGTTCACTTCGCTATATGGCCGGCGATGAAGATGCCAAGCATAACTATGAATTAGCTCAGAAAAAGAAAAACGAGCAGCAGGAACAAGACAAAAATCAACAGAATCAGAATCAAAACCAGGACCAGGATCAACAGGACCAGCAGCAACAGCAGAATCAAGACCAGGACCAGCAGGATCAGCAAGACCAGCAGCAACAGCAAAACCAGCAGGATCAAAATCAAAACCAGGATCAGGAACAGGATCAACAAAACCAGCAAAATCAAGAGAACCAGCAGGATCAGCAAGACCAGCAGCAACAGCAAAGTAAAATCAGCCAGGCTGATGCCGAAAAAATTCTGAGGGCGCTGGAACAAAAGGAAAAAGATCTGCTACAGGAATTCAAAAAACAAAAAATGAAGTCCAGCGAGAATACGAATGAAAAAGATTGGTAGCTTCTTTTGTGCAATTTGTTCTGCCGTAGCGCTAATCGGACTGTTTTCTCCTCATGCGTTGGCACAGCCTGATATATCCGTAGAGGCTACGGTTTCGGAAACAACGATTTATACCGGAGAGCGTATTCAGCTTTCTATCCAGATAAGTGGAGACTTCAACGATGTATCCCGTCCTTCTCTGCCAAACTTTCAGGATGGGTTTCGCCTTCTTAGCAATACCCCGTCCACTTCACGAAGCTACCGGTATGTCAACGGGCAAAGCAGCACCTCCTATACCTATAGCTACCAGCTGATCGCCCAGCAAAAGGGCGACCATCAGATCCCCCCCATTTCCGTCACAATCGATGGCGAAGAGTACACTACCGACCCTATTGAGGTATCCATTATCGACCGCAGTGAATCGGCGAAAACCCAAGACGAACAAGAGCCTGATATTTTTGTACAGCTGGAAGTATCGGACAGCCAGCCGGTTACAGGACAACAGATCATTTCGGATGTCATCTTGTATTTCCAGGATGGATTGGAAGTCAACTCATATCAGCCGGTGCCGGGCTGGAAAGCCGAAGGTTTCTGGAAAGAGGAGCTCAACAACAGGGAGCGTCCCCAGGCAAACACAACGGTTATCAACGGCGTGCGCTACCGCAAGGCACGCCTTCTGCAGTTTGCCCTTTTCCCTACGAAAAGCGGTACCCTGGAAGTAAGTCCCTATAAGATCATTGTTTCGGTCCGCTCTACAAGCAGTTCCCGTGATGACCCGTTCAGTAGTTTTTTTGGCGGTCTGGGCCGCAACCAGCAGCAGATAGAACTGGAAAGCGATCCAGTGACCCTGGAGGTTCAATCGCTGCCCTCTTCCGAGGACGACGCTTATTTTGGTGCAGTCGGTTCCTATAATATCAGCCGGGAAATAAGTACGAATGAGGCGACAGAGGGAGAATCTGTTGAAATTACGACCCGTATCAGCGGCACCGGCAACATACCGCTGATTTCGAAACCCGAATATGAGCTGCCCGAGGGACTCGAGGTCTATGAACCGCAGGAAACATCGGACCTGAAAAGAAGCAATCGCCGTATCAGCGGCACCAAAACATTTACGGATGTGGTCATCGCCCGCTCCGCCGGTGATTATGCGATACCTGAAAAAGAGGTTTCCTATTTCGATCCGGATCAGGATGCATATATCTCCCAGACCTTGCCCGCACTGCATTTTACCGTACAGCCGAATCCCGATAACATAGCCCAACAGGATACCCCCGGATCATTGCCTGTAAGTCCCGTTACCGGTCTCGCAAGCTGGACGACCCTTGAAGATACCTCCCTGATATCATACTGGTGGTTCTGGGCCGGGTTGCTCATTCCGCTGTGTTTGCTGGCTCTTGCCTACTGGCAAAAGAGCTACTTCGACCGGATGACCAATGACCGTGCCTTTGCCCGATCCCAAAAAGCGTCGGATACCGCTGCCGACCGGCTCGATCAGGCCGTAGAACTTTCCGAGCAGGGACATATCAAACAGGCATACAATATGTTACAAAAAGCAATCACCGGCTTTATCGGCGACCGGTTGAATCTACCCGAAGCCGGTCTTTCCAACGAGGATTATCTTCAGGCCTTAAAAAAGAATGATATTGATGCCGAACTCGTTAAGAATATTCGTATGCTGCTGGATAAATGCGCTTCCATCAGCTATGCTCCTGAGGCTACCCATGAGTATCTGAAATCACACGTTGGCTTAGCTCAAAGCACCCTCGAGAAATTGAAAAAAGTATTATAACTGTGGTACAATCATTGCTTCAAAAGATATTGCTGTTGATGTTCCTCTGCGGAGCCATCCCTGTGGCAGGCGGTGCTCAACAGAGTCCACAGGCCCTGTTTGACGAAGCCAACAAATTGCTGAGCTCCGGCCAGAACATGGAGGCCGCCATGCTGTATCAACAGCTTGAAGACCAGCAAAACCTCTCCGGTGCGCTTTTTTTGAATCTCGGAATTGCCTATCAGCGGGCAGATTCGCTCGGGAAGGCCAAATATTATTTTCTGAAATCATCCCAATTTGAGGAAACAGCCGCCAGAGCTGAACAGGCGCTGGATTATATTGACAAACAGTTCAGCCATCAGTCGGCCATTCTTCCGAAGCTGCCCTGGGATGTTGCAACCAATTGGCTGCAAGACAATATAGGGGCCCCGGCCTTGCTGGCAGCCGGACTCATCCTGTTTAATCTGGGGATTCTTTTTTTTATAGCCCGCTGGTTTATACGGGGACTCCCCCGTGCGGTAAAGACCATGGGCTTTACGATCGTCGGCCTTGCTGTCGTCCTTATGGCTTCTGCTTTTTATACGCAGTATGTAAGCAACCGCTACAGCGTTGCGGTTATGGTGACCGAAGAAGCTCCGGTGGCTGAAACCCCCCGGGAAGATGCTTCGCTGGTCAGCCAGGCTTTTGAGGGCTATACCTTTACCGTTGATCACAAACGCAGCAATGAACAGCCTGAATGGAGCTATGTGCGCATGAGCAACGGACTGTACGGATGGATACCCACGAAAGAGATCATGATACTCTAACCCACAGTTTTACCCCATAAAACATGCAGTAGAGCGAAGCCTCCTGAAAGCCATGTGTTCCTGTTTTTTAACGATATAAACTTCCGCGATCTGCTGCGACAACCGGCATGGTGCTCGCGGCGCTGCCTGAACCTTCAGCGGTGGAGATGTAGAATAAAGAAGAAATACGCATTGCTTATATTTTTATATAATACTATTAAATCAACCCTTGCTTAATTATGCCTACGGTTACCGATTATATTGACGCCAACAGAGAAACGTTCAGGGAAGAGCTCTTCGAGTTTTTACGCATTCCGAGCATCAGCACCAGCTCCGAACATAAAAACGATATCCGCGACGCCGCCCGCTTTCTGTTGGACCAGCTGGAGTCGCTGAATATGGACCGGACCGAACTCTTTGAAACGGACGGCAATCCCATCGTCTACGGGGAATTAACAACGGGTACCACCCGTCCGACGGTACTGGTCTACGGCCATTACGACGTGCAGCCCCCCGACCCGCTGGAGCTTTGGGAAACAGCCCCTTTTGAACCAACCGTACGAGGCGGCAATATCTATGCACGGGGAGCCAGCGACGACAAGGGACAGTCGTTTACACACCTCAAGGCACTGGAGTCTTACCTGGCTTCCGGGGAATCATTTCCAGTCAATATTAAATTTATTTTTGAAGGCGAAGAGGAGATCGGCTCTCCCCACCTGGTGCCGTTTATCGAAGCCCACGAAAAACTGCTTGCCTGCGATATGGTTCTTATCTCCGATACGGCGATGTTTGCCGAAGACACTCCCTCTATCACCTACGGGCTGCGCGGACTGGCGTACATGGAAGTGGAGGTGGAAGGTCCCAACCGCGATCTGCACTCCGGGGTATACGGCGGGGCCGTTGACAATCCCGCCAATGTGCTGGCGGGGATCATCGCCCGGCTGAAAGACGAGGACGGGGTGATCCGGATCCCGGGCTTCTATGATGACGTCAAGGACCTTACAGACGAAGAACGAAAGGCTTACCGGCAGCTCCCTTTTGACGAGACGGACTACAAACAAGTGCTGGGAGTGGACGCCTTGCACGGGGAGAAAGGGTATTCTACCCTGGAACGTGCCACCGCTCGTCCCACCCTCGACGTCAATGGGCTCTGGAGCGGCTACCAGGGAGAAGGGGCTAAAACCGTATTGCCATCGAAGGCCGGTGCCAAAATAAGCATGCGGCTGGTCCCGGAACAGGACCCCAAAACCATCGCCCGGCTCTTTGCAAAACAGGTAGAATCCCTGGCCCCGGATACGGTCACCGTAACAGTCACCGAACATCACGGGGGACAACCGGCGATTACGGACCTCTCTTTTTACGGGTTACAGGCTGCGGCAGACGCTTTTGAGGCGGTCTACGGCCGGGAACCGTTCTTTACCCGCGAAGGCGGCTCCATTCCCATCGTCGCTGATTTTCAACGCCTCCTGGGGGCCCAATCCATCCTGATGGGATTCGGACTTAACAGCGATGCCATCCACTCGCCGAACGAAAAATTTGCGCTCAAGGATTTTTACCGCGGCATTCGCACCTCTGCCCGGTTCTTTGAGTTTTTACCGAAGTATTCCTGAGGGTACTCCCGCAACCCGGGTTATTCCCCAGGCAATTCAAGGGTGGACAGAGCGAATGCGGAGCAAAAAACGTGCAGAATTTATACGCTGGTTGCCCCAGATATAACTTCAACGCCCCGTTAAACAAAAAATGCCCGGCACTGTAAAAGCACCGGGCATTTTCGCAAAAGTTGCAACAGCCGCTTAATCCGGATTGTTCTCCGGGAAACGGAAACTAACCAATTATTTCCCTCCAGCCGATGCGGAAATCATTTCGATCATCCAGCCATTCATTAGCTTCCGGCAGGTTTCTGACCCGCATATTGTCGGCATCCCACTGCAGCTTGGTATTGGCATCCTTGAAACGGATCGCCATGTTACCGACCAGCATGGTCTCGGTAAGAGCGGCCGCATATTCAAAATTCGAGGAAGTCGTCCCGTTGCCCTTGGCTGCATCCACCCACTCTTCATGGATGCCCGGGGAACGTTCCATCGTCTTTTCCGGCTCACCGATCTCGTTTATATCCGATTCGGGAATAAACCGTGCATTCTGTCCATATACGTCGGCCATAAGCTTCCCTTCC
>NZ_JBEPWZ010000074.1:0-11875 GCF_041642155.1 Fodinibius sp. | reverse complement strand
CGAAATTATGCAGTGGTATGCAATGCCACAAAGAAATGTCACCTTTTCTCTAACAGCAACTTATCAATTATAATTTATTTTTAATTACATTATCATGAAACAAGGATTTATACTTTTTCTCTCTCTCCTGGTGATCCCTTTTCTTATCAGTTCCTGTGCGGATGGGGGGAATAATCCCGACCCCCTGGAGCTCTCCTCCGTCTATGTCACGAATGAAGGAAACTTCAGTGACAGCGATGGTTCGCTGACAAGTTATGACCCTGAATCGGGAAGTATCCTTAAAAAAGCTTTTGAAAATGCCAATGGTCGTCCCCTGGCCGGCATCATCCAATCCTCCAAAATAGCCGGCGAGCATGTCTTTATTGTCTTGAACGATGCGAATAAGATTGAAGTCGCGGAAATTGAGTCGCTGGAAAGTGTGGCAACGATTGAGCTGTCGACCACTCCCACTGACTTTGAAATTATAAATAACCAGACGGGCTATGTCAGCAACCTCTATGATGGCAGTATTACGGTGATTGATCTGGAAAACTTTGAAGAGACCGGTCAAAGGATATCCGTTGGTTCCCAACCGCGAACGATCTTCCGCCTGGATAACCGGGCCTATGTCGCAAATAACGGGGCGGGCAATGACCATACGATCTCTGTTATAAATACGACCAGTCATACCGTCGATCACACCATTGAAGTGGGGGCGGGACCCGCGGATATCAGCGTGGATATGTCCGGCCGTCTCTGGGTGGTTTGCAACGGCTTAATCGCTTATGACGAGAACTGGGAGCGGGACCCCGACAATGATAAGCCGGGAAGCGTCTATCTTATCGACGGGAGCAGCGCTACGGTTATCGACTCCATTGCAACCGGGGGACACCCTTCCGGTATTGCACTGGCCAACGAACACGCCCGCGCTTATTTATTAAATGACGGGATATCCGTGATTGATATGAACACCTTGTCGGTCGAAGAAGAACCGTTCTCTCCGCGTTCTTTTAATGCCATTGGCTACCTGCCGACCCAGGAGCGCTTGTATGTCGGAGACAGCAGGGGATACGGTCAGGCCGGACAGGCGCTTATTTATGATCTGCAGGGCACGGCAGTGGATTCTTTTAGCGTCGGCATCGCTCCCAATGGATTTCATTTTATGGTGAATTAATTTTCTCCTGAATGACTTCGGAAAGTTATCCACACTATAATTTTTTGAATATCGGATATTTCCGGTAAAAATTGGTGTAGCAGTAAATTAATTGTGGATAACTAACCGATTTTGTGGAAAAGTAATTCAGTTTTTGCTTGTACCAGAGCACAAGTCCTTTATATTTTATAGCAAGGCAAAATAGTCAAGTTATTGTAATACCCGAAAGGCCTATCCAAGTAAAAATATTAGTCAAGGAACCAGTTATTATATGAAATTTACACGTTTTTATACTCAGGAAGAGTGGGAGACCCCGTTTGAAAATATGACATTTGAGAGTCGGAAATCGGAGATTAAGAATCCGGATGGATCACTGGTATTTTCAATGGAGAATGTGATTGTTCCCAAGTCCTGGTCGCAGGTATCCACGGATGTTATTGCGCAGAAATATTTTCGCAAGGCCGGGGTACCGAAGAAGACCAGGAACGTTAAGGAGAAAGGAGTACCGGAGTGGCTGCAGCGATCCCGGCCGGATGAAGCGGCCATGAAAGATATCGATGAGGAGGAGCGATACGGCGGCGAGAGCGACAGCCGGCAGGTATTCCATCGCCTGGCGGGCTGCTGGACCTACTGGGGCTGGAAACACGATTACTTTGACTCCGAAAAAGATGCGAAGGTTTTCTACGATGAGCTTTGCTATATGCTCGCCAACCAGATGGCGGCTCCCAACAGTCCCCAGTGGTTTAATACCGGCCTGCACTGGGCGTACGGCATTAACGGTCCGTCACAGGGGCACTATTATGTGGACGGCAAGACGGGCGAGCTCACCAAGTCGGACGACGCCTACAGCCATCCGCAGCCTCATGCCTGCTTTATCCAGAGTGTTAATGATGACCTGGTAAACGAGGGCGGTATCATGGACCTTTGGGTCCGCGAAGCACGGCTTTTCAAATACGGCTCGGGAACCGGAAGTAACTTTTCCAAAATTCGCGGCGAAGGAGAGCCGCTAAGCGGGGGAGGGAAGTCCTCCGGACTTATGAGTTTTCTGAAGATCGGGGACAAGGCCGCCGGAGCGATTAAATCGGGAGGGACCACCCGACGGGCCGCCAAAATGGTTACGCTGGATCTCGACCATCCTGATATTGAAGAGTACGTAAACTGGAAGGTCCGCGAGGAGCAAAAGGTGGCTTCGATGGTTGCGGGATCGAAAATTCTGGAGAAGCATCTCAAGAACATTATCAAGCTCTGTAACAAGCCGGTGGAAATCGACGGCCGTACTTTCAACGGGGCGGTCAGCCGCGACCCGCTGAAAAACAAGGAGCTCGGAAAAGCCATTAAAGAGGCCAAGGATGACCAGGTGCCGCTCAATTATATTGAACGCGTGGTTCAGCTGGCATCCCAGGGCTTCACCGACCTGAAGTTCGATACCTACGATACGGACTGGGATTCGGAGGCCTACCGTACGGTAAGCGGACAGAATTCCAATAATTCGGTTCGTATCCCCAATACGTTTATGCAGGCCGTCAAGGACGACGGCGAGTGGAACCTTTACTGGAGAACGGAGAAACGCAAAGCCGAGGAAGAAGGGCGCGAGCCAAAGCCTTGTAAAACCATGCCGGCGCGTGAACTCTGGGATGATATTTCCAACGCGGCCTGGGCCTGCGCCGACCCGGGAGCGCAATATCACGATACCATCAACGAATGGCATACGTGTCCCGAAGACGGGCCGATCAACGGGAGCAATCCCTGCTCGGAATATATGTTCCTGGACAACACGGCCTGCAACCTGGCTTCCCTCAACCTGATGAAGTATTTCAAAACGGACGAGTACAATGAGTTTGATGTGGAAGCGCTCCGGAATGCCTCGCGGCTCTGGACCGTCGTGCTGGAGATCTCCGTACTGATGGCGCAGTTCCCATCCAAAGAAATAGCGGATCTTTCGTACAAGTATCGCACGCTGGGCCTGGGATACGCCAACATCGGGGCGGCGCTGATGGTCCGGGGCGTTCCCTACGACAGCCCTGAAGGCTGTGCTATAGCCGGGGGACTGACCAGTCTTATCCATATGAATGCCTATGCCACCAGCGCGGAAATGGCGAGTGAGCTGGGCACCTTCGAGCGGTACGAAGCCAACAAGGAGCATATGCTCCGGGTGGTGCGCAACCACAAGCGGGCGGCCTTTAATGTCGATCCCGATGAATATGAGGGACTGACCGTCAAGCCGATGGGCATTGATGCGAATGAATGTCCCGATAACCTGCTGAAGGCGGCGCGCCAGGATTCCGAAAAAGCCGTGAAGATGGGCGAGAAGCACGGCTACCGCAATGCGCAGGTAACGGTCATTGCCCCGACTGGTACCATCGGTCTGGTTATGGACTGCGATACGACGGGCATCGAGCCTGATTTCGCCCTTGTGAAGTTTAAGAAGCTGGCCGGCGGCGGATATTTCAAGATCATCAACCAGTGCGTCCCCAAAGCACTCGAGAATCTGGGATACGGTCCCAGGGAGCGCCAGGAGATCATCGATTACGCCAAAGGGCACGGCGAGCTGGAGGGCTGCCCGCATGTCAATGAAGAGAGCCTGCGGGAGAAAGGTTTCGGAGATTCCCAGTTGGAGGCGATCAAGGAAGCGCTGCCGAGCAGTTTTGATATCAAGTTCGCCTTTAACCAGTTTACGCTGGGCGAGGATTTCTGTGAAGAGGAACTGGGACTGGAGGAAGAGCAGCTGGCCGATCCGCAGTTTAACATGCTGAAGTATCTCGGCTACTCGCAGCGGGAAATCCAGGAAGCGAACGATTATGTGTGCGGGACCATGACCGTGGAGGGAGCGCCGCACCTGAAAGACAAGCACCTGCCGGTCTTCGACTGCGCCAACCGGTGCGGGCGAATCGGGACGCGCTATATCAAGCCCGGGGGACACATCCGGATGATGGCCGCCGCGCAGCCGTTTATTTCGGGAGCGATTTCCAAGACGATTAACCTGCCGAATGAAGCGACCGTGGAAGACTTTAAGGACGCGTATATGGATTCCTGGGAGCTGATGCTGAAAGCCAACGCTCTTTATCGTGATGGCTCGAAATTAAGTCAGCCGCTGAATAGCCTCAGTGATGTCTTTGAGGAGCTGGAAGATGAAGAGGACTTGAAAGAGACGGCAGAGGCGCAGGACAAAGTGCTGGAATCGGCCGAAAAAATCATCCACAAGTATGTGGCGAACCGCCAGCGGCTGCCAAGCCGCCGGACCGGTTACACGCAGAAAGTGAAGATCGGGGGACAGAGTGTCTACCTGCGGACGGGCGAATATGAGAATGGCCAGCTGGGTGAAATCTTCATCGATATGCACCGGGAGGGGGCCGCATTCCGCAGCCTCACCAACTGCTTTGCCATTGCGATCTCGCTCGGCCTGCAGCACGGTGTGCCGCTGGAAGAGTTCGTAGACGCCTTTACCTTCACCAAGTTTGAACCCAGCGGAATGGTTAACGGAAGTCCACATATCAAGATGACGACTTCCGTTATTGATTACATCTTCCGGGAGCTGGCCGTGACCTATCTCGGCCGGGACGACCTGGCGCACGTCCCCGCCGACGATATCATGTCGCGTAAACTGCGTCCCTCTGAAGAGGCCGAACAAGCCCGCGAAAAGGCAAAAAGGACAGACCCGACGCAAAAGCAAAAGCCTGATGCCACCCAGCCGGAAGCCGTCGCGCAGGCGCAACCGGCAAAACAGGCACAGTCGGCCGCTGACGACGACAACTATCAGAGCGACTACGAGAAGGCCAAGGAGATGGGCTACACCGGCGATTCGTGTCCCGAGTGCGGAAGCATGACGATGGTGCGCAACGGCACCTGCCAGAAGTGCATTACCTGCGGGTCGACTACGGGATGCTCGTAAAGTAAATTATAAATATAAATATTTACTTCAAGGTGACAACAATTAACCTTGGCGGGATATCAAGTCCTGCCAGGGTTTTTTATTGGGGTAACAACTCGCCAATTAATAGAATGTAACTGTGACATCGTTTATGTATGCAAACGGTTACATCACTGCTGGCGGTTTCCCGGCCAGAAGGAAAACTGGCAGTGATGGGCGCTGCGTTGAGCTAAAGATTGTATTTTAAGATTAAAAGCTGAATTATCTTTTTTGTACATACAGTAGAAAAATTTACTGAGAATGAATAAACAGGCAGAAGCAACAGATGCACAAAATTCCAAAACGTTCCCGCAGAATAAATCAGGGTTGAGGGCGCCGCTGCTGGCTTTTGTACTTATCACCAGCTTGTTTTTTATGTGGGGTCTTGCTCATAATCTGACAGATACGCTTCTGGCTGCATTTAAACGGATTATGAGTCTTTCCGATTTTCAAACATCCTGGATTCAGGTCGCTTTTTACGGATCCTATTTCACACTGGCCGTTCCGGCGGCTATTTTCATTAAACGCTTTACCTACCAGGCGGGGGTACTGCTGGGGCTGGCAATGTACGTTGTGGGTGCCCTGCTGTTTTATCCGGCCAGTATTACCTTGCAGTACGGATTCTTTCTGGTTGCGCTGTATATACTGGCAGGTGGTTTGGCAGTGCTTGAAACTTCCTGTAATCCCTATATTATTGCAATGGGGGAAGAAGCCACCGGTACCAGACGGCTAAACTTAGCCCAATCTTTCAATCCCCTGGGATCCATCACCGGAGTTGTTATAAGTAAGTTCTATATTCTTTCCCAGCTCGATTTGTCCGGTGTTGAAGAACGAGCCGGAATGTCTGCCGAGGAATTGACAAGGATACAACAAGCAGAACTGGATGCCGTGATGGGGCCTTATGTTGCCGTCGGGTTCGGACTGTTGCTGTTGTGGGTTATTATCTACCGTACCAGCATGCCAAAGGCTTCGACCGAGGATACAACGATTAAATTCTGGCCGAGTGTAAAAAATCTGGTCGGCAATAAGAATTATGTTTTCGGGGTGGTTGCCCAATTTTTCTATGTGGGAGCACAGATTTGCGTGTGGTCTTTTATCATCCGTTATGTGATGGAGGAGTTAGATGTAAGAGAGTCGGCGGCATCTACCTACTATATTGCCTCGTTGATTGTTTTTACCCTGTTCCGTTTTATCAACACAAGCCTGATGAAGTATTTCAAACCGGCCAACCTGCTGGTGTTCTCTTCGCTGATGGCCATCATCAGTACATTATTGGCCATCGCAGGCTCCGGTTACCTCGGTGTGATTGCCCTGGTGGCCATCTCCGGATGGATGTCGCTGATGTTCCCGACCATATTTGCGCTGGCTTCCAAAGGTCTTGGCCAGGATACCAAAATGGGGAGTTCTGGCCTGATTATGGCGGTCGGGGGCGGCGCGGCTTTCCCGGCTGTCATGGGTTTAATTTCGGATTATACCGGCAGTATCCATATCGCTTACTGGGTACCGCTGCTATGTTTCATTGTCGTAATGTGGTACGGATTTTATAACAGCAAAATCACTCAGGCGGTGCCCCAGACCGTCTAATTAAAAAAAAATTGCAATAGGAAAGTAGAATTATCGGAACGGGACACAGCCAAGCGGGGAGGCCGAAAATTGCGTTTTCCTACCTATCCAATCCACGGATACTCATCCCAGTTCGGTTTGCGCTTCTCAAGAAAAGCATCGCGGCCCTCTTCGGCTTCGTCGGTCATATAAGCCAGGCGCGTAGCTTCGCCGGAGAAGACCTGCTGTCCGACCATGCCGTCGTCCACCAGGTTGAAGGCGTACTTGATCATACGGATGGCGGTGGGACTTTTCTCCAGGATTTCCTGCGCCCACCGGTAGGCGGTTTCTTCCAGCTCACCGTGCGGCACCACCTTGTTGACCATCCCCATATCAAAAGCCTCCTGGGCAGAGTAATCTCTGCCCAGGAAAAAGATTTCACGCGCTTTCTTTTGCCCCACTTGCCGGGCCAGCAGGGCGGAGCCAAATCCGCCGTCGAAGCTGGCCACATCGGCGTCGGTCTGCTTGAAAATGGCGTGCTCTTTGCTGGCAATTGTCAGATCACACACCACATGAAGACTGTGTCCCCCGCCCACGGCCCAGCCGGGTACCACGGCAATCACCACCTTGCCCATAAAGCGAATCAGCCGCTGCAGGTCGAGCACGTTCAGGCGCGGCGTGCCGGCATCATCCTTGTAACCGGCCTTGCCCCGCACGTTTTGATCGCCGCCGGAGCAGAACGCCCACTTGCCGTCTTTGGGGGAGGGCCCTTCCCCCGTTAGCAGTACGACGCCGATCTTGGGATCCTCCCGTACATTCAAAAATGCTTCTTGTAATTCAAATAATGTCTTGGGACGAAATGCATTGCGAATTTCCGGGCGGTTGATGGCGATGCGCGCTACACCGTTGGACTTTTTGAAAGTGATGTCTTCGTATGTGTTGACGGTTTTCCAGTTCATAATGATATAATCTTGGGTTTTGAGTCGTGAGTGGTTGTCAAATGAGTTACATTTTAACAGTCAGTAGCTGTTTTGAATTACTTAATGCGCTTGGGACCGGTAAGAGGAGAATACCTGTTCCTTGATTCCGGGTGAAAAGTAAGGTACTGAGCAATTTAAAATCGGTTGAAATCAATCCATTGCGTTCCCGCCACCGGGTCAGGATATAAATGATTTGACTTCTTGTAGAAATTCACCAGGATTATCGAGATGGATCCGGTGCCCGGCTTTTGGAGATGAAAAACGGACATCGGGCAGCCGCTGTACCAGCCGGCGGTTGATTCGTCGGTATTTTTCATCATGCGTTCCGGCCATCAGCAGCACCGGCCGCTTTAATGAGGGAAGCTCGTCGCAACAGGGACGCATGCTCCCGGTCCCAAAGCCGCGGAGGGAGGCCGCTATTGCTTCCGGAGATTGTTCGCGCTGATTATTCCTGTATTTTTTTTGGAGTTTTTTATCGTGATTGGCTGCGGGGGACGCAAACAGCGGAAGCTGCTGCCAGTGTCTTAAAAACCGGTCAAAGTCGGCGGTAATCTCCCGGGCTCGCTGCTCGTCGGTTTGCCGGCGACGGCTGCGTTCCCGCTTATCGCGAATGCCGCAGTTCGCACTTTCGAGAATGAGTCCCCCGACCAGCGCCGGATCCGCCATGGCGGTCTTCAACGCCAGGCGTCCCCCCATGCTGTAGCCGTGCAGGAACAGCTCGCCGTCGACATCGGTATTTCTATGCATCCGGTGGATGAAAGCCCGGAGATCCGCCACCTGTTGCTCCTCGCGGTAATCACTGGGATCGGGGGATTTCGCTGACTGTCCGTGTCCCAACAGATCGACGGTAACCGGATTGCAAAATTCACCCAATCCATCGATAAGATGATCAAACGCACGTTGGTCACCCATAAATCCATGCAGCATCAACAGAAAAGGGAGTCCGGTCCGTTGCCGGTGCATCCGGTAGGCGTAGGTATGATGGTTAATCTCCTCAAACATCATGGCGAATAATTCCAACAGGTTCTGCGCAACTCCATGGAAGCCTCGGCGTCGGTGCGGCACTCCATCACCGATAGCCCGCGGTGCTGCTTTTGCCATTGTCCCAGATCAAACCGGCGGATCTCCTCAAGGGTTTGAATCCGGTGACAGGGAATATCAAATGAGGCGGCAAGCCGGTGAATATCGGCCGATTGCGGTGTTTCAAAATAGTTTTCAAAATACTGTTTATGTTGCTCGATAGGCAGCATCCGGAAAATCGATCCCCCGGCATTATTGATCACGATTACCGCCAGATTCCGGCTAATCATCCGCCGGTTCAGCAACGCATTGGCGTCGTGCAGGAAGGCGAGGTCCCCGGTAATGAGCACGCCCGGCCGGTTGAGTCCCACGCTGAGGCCCATTGCGGTGGAGGTCACCCCATCAATGCCGCTTGCACCCCGGTTTAAAAACAACGGGCGGCGGGTGACCCGGCCTCCGAAAAGCTGGATATCCCGGGCGGGAAAAGAGTTGGAGACAGCTAGGAAATGATCATCGGGACATTGAGGCAGCAAGTGATGATAAATGTGTCCGTCCGTCAGCGCCTCCGACCCGTTCATCGCCGCCTGCAGATGCTCTTCAGCGAACAGCTCCTGCCTCTTCCACTCCCTCAGCCACAAATCCCTGTCGGACCCGGGCAGGCGGTCCAACGATAGGGGACGTCCCCCCCAGGGGATATGCCTGCTTTCGGAGAAAGTGGCGTCGTGCCAGTCGGGGGTGCTCGCAAAATGATAGTGACGGCCGGTTTGCCAGTCCCCAAGCGCTTTCTCCAGGCTTTTGTCTGTCGACTGGAATCCAAACCGCAGCAGCAGGTCGGGCTGCAGCTGTCTTCGGATCTGTTCATTGCGGAGGAATACCGTAAAACCATGGATAACATGCTGGTCATCTGGCAGGGTTGACTCCGTCAACAACGGAGAGTTTAATTTTTTAGCCAGCTGTGCAATCGACTCGGTGTCATCTCCGGGGGCTGTGGGACCCACAACGATGAGCGGGCGCTCGGCGGACCCCATAGCCTGCTGTATCTCATCAGGAATGCGAAAAGATTCTTCCTGCTGAAATTTGTTGCTTCCGGGCAGGGGATCATCGCTATTTTCATCCTTTATTTTTTTCACAAAGCCGGGTTCCGGCTCCAGCGGTTTGCGGAAAGGAAAGTTGAGATGTACGGGGCCCCGTTTCTGCCGGGCCAACCCCGCAGCCTGACGCGAGAGCATTCCCAGTCGTTTGAGATCATCCTCTCCCAGCACCGGTTCCCCAACCTCGTGAAAAAAAACCGGGTAGTCGCCAAACAGCTTCAGCTGGTCGATCGCCTGGTTGGCGCCCGTCGACCGCAGGTGGGGGGGACGATCGGCCGTGGCCAGAATCATCGGCACGCCGGATTGCCGGGCTTCGATGACGGCCGGGAAGTAGTTGGCGGTGGCTGTGCCCGAGGTACTCACGAGCACGGCGGGACGCCCGGTCGCTTTGCCTATGCCCAGGGCCGTAAAAGCAGCGGATCGTTCGTCGAGGATGACTTGCTTCTGCAGGCGGGGATGGGCCGCTGCGGCCATGGTCAGAGGGGTGGAACGGGATCCCGGTGAAATGATAACATGACGTACCCCGTCTTTTAACAGGTTGCGAAAGAAGATCGACGCCCAGTAAAAAGGAATGTTTTGAGCGGCTAAATCAGTCATACCGGAGTGCAAAAAGCATCGGCTTTAACTTGAGATTTGTCTCTTCCCACTCGGCCTGTGGGTTGGAATTAGCAACGATCCCACATCCCGCGAAGAAATGGGCTTGATCGTCACCGAGGAGTCCGCTTCTGATAGCCACGGCAAATTCACCGCTTCCGGAGGCGTTGAGCCACCCCACCGGACCGGCATACCAACCCCGTTCAAAATCTTCCAGCTGTCGTATAAAGGGCGCCGCCTTTTCCCAGGGATAGCCCCCGACCGCCGGGGTAGGGTGAAGCTGGGCAAGAATGGATAAAACCGTGGCCTCCGGTTTTAAATCAGCCTGTATTGGCGTATAAAGATGCTGAACGTTTAGCAGTTTTTTAATCTGGGGCCGGTCGCTGCGACGGATGCTGTGCGCAAAGGGTCGCAGCCGCTGTTCGATATCCCGGACGACAAATTGATGTTCATGCTGGTTTTTGGCACTTATCGAAAGATCCTTTTCCAGATCGATATCTTCCATTGCGGTTTCACCGCGCTCCATGCTGCCGGCCAGGGCTTCGGTCCGCAAAAAGTCATGCTGAAAGGCGACCAGTTGTTCAGGCGTAGCCCCCAGAAAACTGTTGCCACGAGGCGGATGAATTAAAAAACAGCTGCATTTTTGATACTGGCTGCGCAGTCGGTTGAGCAGCGCTGTGGGGCGGACTGAATCCCCGCGGGGGACCGACAGCCGCCGGGCCAGCACAATCTTTTTAAAAGTGTTCTTGCGAATCTGTTCCCTGGCTTTTTTGACGGAGGATATCCAGGCCTCGGAGCCGCGCTTTAACGGGCTGACAGAAGCAGTGCCGGCGGTCGCTGCACCGGCGGTCGAATAAAGCTTCGAGGTGGTGCCCAGCAGCCGGTCGATCTGATCCAGCTGTTCGATAACCTCGGCGTACAAGTCATCGGGGTTTTGATAGGATCTAACATCCAGGGCAACGGTGGCGGAAAAATGATTGCCGTCTTGCAGGATAAGCCATCGGGGTACCGTCAGAGAAGCCGCTTCAAAGGAATGCCAGTCCGCATGATCAAGCTCATCGAAAAAAGAAAAACCTCCCAGGAACATTAATCCCGAATGGGAATGGAATACTGAAGAGAATGAGGCCGTGGCTTCACGCACGGACTGTTGCCGGCGATGCATATCTGCAAAGCGGTCGGTTCCGGAAGCGGACAGATGTACCATTTGGCCGCTGGCCGCTATGGCAAAATGTTCGGAGGGTTTTTCCCAGTAGTATTGAAAAGTGTTGGCATCCCAGTTATGCTCGAGGAAACAGAGAGGATCAATGGCTTCGACCGGTACTGAAAATGTAGCATATGATCTGTCTTGTCGACGGACCAACTCGTCAATGAACGTTTTTAGTTGTTCATCGGTGCTCCTGTCGAGTTGCATAGGGCGCTCCATCTTATCTGATAGCAAGTCGGTATCCATAAAATAAAATATAAATAGAAAGTAACTTTCAAAACTTTCAATATAAATTGAAAATAAGATATTCTGGAATCAATTTCATGGATAATTATGGATTTGCGTGATACCGGATCCCGGTCTGCTATGACGAGAAGGAGTTCTACAAACAATAGAAAAAGGGAG
>NZ_JBEPWZ010000073.1:0-11877 GCF_041642155.1 Fodinibius sp. | reverse complement strand
ACGGAATAAATTGAAAGTATAAATGAATCATTAACCTACCATTTTCTTGCATAAAATTGCATATAATAAGAAATAGTTAACATTAATTTTCTTTTATTTCAAACTTAAATAGGCATAAATAGCAAATCTACGGCAACAGAATGCAAGAAATAATATTTTTTTAATTTAAAATTGCATAATGAATTGCATCATTCCCATTTAATTTTTAGTCTTACAATAGTTCCTGGTTGTTCCAGCCATAAAAATATTATCAACGACGACGGAAAAATTATGAGATACCAAAGCATTTCTATTGTTGTCCTGTCCCTAATCTGCTCACTGTTTCTTCTGCCGGAAAAAGGATTTTCACAAGCACATGAGGTAGAGGGAACCGTGAATGATCAGAATGGAGAGCCGCTGCCCGGCGTGAATATCCAGATAAAGGGCACTACGCGGGGCACCTCCACCGGCGCGGAGGGCACCTATAAACTGACGACAGAGAGCGAAACAGATACCCTGATCTTTTCCTTTATCGGTTTTGAAACGCAGGAAATACCGATCCAGGGACGTAACCAGATCGATGTGTCCCTAATACCGGCAACGCTGGAGTCGGGAGAGGAACTGGTGGTTATTGGCTACGGGACCCAACAGCGAAGCGACCTGACCGGATCGGTATCGAGCGTCAGGGGCGACGCCCTTACGTCCCCCGCCGTTTCTAATCCCGCCCAGGCGCTGCAGGGTACGGCTTCGGGCGTACAGGTCGTATCTGCCGGTGAACCGGGATCCTCCCCCTCTATAAATATCAGGGGAATTGGTACGACGGGCGACAGTTCACCCTTGTTCGTCGTTGACGGGGTTTTTGTAAATGATATTTCCCATTTAAACAATAACGACATTGAATCCATGGAGGTATTGAAAGATGCTTCCGCAACGGCGATCTACGGTTCAAGGGGAGCAAATGGGGTGGTGCTCATCACGACCAAACAGGGGACCAGCGAGGAGCCGGTCTTTAACTTCACCATGTCTGAAGGGTTGGAAGTGCCCACTTCCTATAGCATGGTCAATGCCCGGCAATATGCCACGCTTATTAATGAGGGACTCGAAAACATTGGAGAGGAACCAAGGTTCGATCTCAATCAGATTGACAGTTCCACCGACTGGTTTGATGAAGTAATGGATCCCGCTTCCGTCCGCAAGTATAATATTTCATTCAGCCAGGGGACCGATCGAAACAGTTATTACGTCAGCTTAGGATATGACAATCAGAACGGGACCGTTGATAAAAGTAGCTACCAGCGGTACTCGGTTCGTGTGAATAACCGGTATCACCTGAGTGACAATATCACTTTGGGGCATAACTTGTCTGGCAACTGGTCGGACAAAGAAAACCGATTGGGACCGGCTTTTGACTGGACGTACCGAATTCCTTCTACTATCCCGGTACGGAACCCCGATGGCTCGTATGCGTCAACGGGCATCGGTTCCAACGGGAATGTTGTTGCGGCTATTGACTACCACAATAATTTTACCAAATCCCGGGCCTTGGTTGGAAATGCATTTGCAGAAATCAATTTTCTGGACAACTTCCAGTTTAAATCCAGCCTGGGCGTGGATATGAATCATGCCGAAAATACGGATTTTAATCCCGTATTCTTTGTGGACGAGAACCAGAGAAACCAGGAAAGCAGCCTCTCAAAGATGTGGGCCAAGACCCAGAATTGGCTATGGGAGAACACCCTTACTTATAACCAGACCCTGGACATGCACAGGATTGATGCGGTAGTTGGGGTTACGGCCCAGGAAAACAATTTTGAGAGGCTGGGGGGAGACCGGAATAACATTTTCTCCGATGACAGAGAGCTCTGGTACCTGAATGCGGGTGCGACCGAGGGACTCGGTAACTCCAACAATGCCAGTTCCAGCAGTATTGTTTCTTACCTGGGGCGGGTTAATTATACCCTGATGGATAGATATCTGTTTACCGGAACCCTGCGTATTGACGGTTCATCGAAATTCCCGGAAGATGAGCGTTGGGGAACCTTTCCGTCGTTCGCTCTCGGCTGGAGGATCATTGAAGAGCCTTTTATGGAGGATGCGGGCTGGCTCTCCGATCTCAAGATTCGGGGCAGCTGGGGACAAATAGGAAATCAAAAAATTGGCGATTACCGGTACTACGCTACCGCTGCCACCGGTATCGGCTATGCCGGCATTTGGGGAAATAGTGTTGACCCGGGAGCAACTATTACGAATTTGGTCAATCAGAATGTAACCTGGGAAAAGAGTGAACAGACTGATATCGGACTGCAATTCGCACTGTTCAATAACAGAATTGAGGGTGAAGTTGACTGGTACAAACGGACCACCAAGGATATGCTGGTAGAGGTGGGCGTGCCGGGCTCCGTAGGGTTAAATGCCACGGAAGGGAATGTCGGATCCGTAGAAAATTCAGGTATTGAATTCAGCCTCGATATCAGCGGGTCACAAAACGATTTTTATTATGACGTCGGATTAAGAGCGACAACCATACATAACGAGGTGGTGGACCTCGGTACCAGGGATGAACTGATCGGCGGAAATATTGGAGCGGGTAAAAACGTGAGCCGCGCCCGCATAGGTCAGCCGATCGGATTCTTTTATGGCTATAAGTCCCTCGGTCCCTTTGATTCGCAAGAGGAGATCGACAACGCCCCCGCCCAGTCGGATGTCGCCCCCGGGGACCTGAGAATGGCCGACGTCAATGGCGATGGTACGATCAGCAGTGAAGACCGTACCAGGATCGGTTCACCGATTCCGGATTATACGGGAGGCCTGAATATCACCGTGGGTTATAAGGCCTTTGAGTTATCGGTTGATATGTATGGATCCTTTGGAAATGAGATTTACGACGGCAACAATAATGTGCGATTTTCCGGCGATGACAACTTTTCGAAAGAGTGGCTGGATCGCTGGACGGGTCCCGGCACAAGTGATGAGATACCGCGAATTACCTTCGGAGGTGATTGGAACTATGAAGTTTCTTCGCGCTGGGTACACGACGGATCCTACGTTAAAGTTCAGAATGTACGATTACAGTATAATATACCTGCATCCACGTTAGAGGCATTGCCGATATCATCCGCAAATGTTTATGTCAGCGGAAATAACCTGCATTACTTTACGAAGTATGAAGGGCTTACCCCGGAAATTCCGGGCAGTGTCAGGTCGCCCGGCAGCGTAAATGATCCCAATAATGCCAATGTGAATAGCAATAGTGGCTTAAATACGGGCATTGACAACAACATCTATCCGGTGTCCAAATTTTTCCAGTTTGGAACTTCTATAACTTTCTAAATTTAAGATTGAACAGCTATGAAGAAATTCATAAACGTTACCTTGTTAAGCATCTTTTTACTTGCAGGGCTTGCCTGTGATGATGGGGTTGTGAACTTAAATAAAGAGCCTTTGGGGGAACCCTCCAGTTCTACGCTGTATACTACCGAGGAGGGGATTCATAAACTTCTCAACGGGGCATATGCCCAGACCCGGAGTTTTGGGTTAAGCGGATTTGGCCGGTTTGTAGCAAAAGAAGTAGGTTCTGATGATACCAACCCCGGCAGTACCCCCGCAGATGGCAGCGTGCCCCGGATGGAACAGGTCAATAATTTTACTTACCTGACCAGTCAGGGTGATTTGAGTTCTTATTACGACAATAATTATACCTTAGTGGCCCGCGCCAATTTGGTTATCAATAACGCCCCTGATGTGGAGATGGATTCGGGGCTGCAGTCACGATATATCGGGGAGGCCAGGTTTTTAAGAGCGTTTGCCTACTTTAATCTGGTGAGAGGCTGGGGCGGTGTCCCCATCTATGAGGAAGTACCCGGAGATCCGGAAGAAGCGTCACAGGTAAAGCCGAGAGCATCGGAGGGGGAGGTTTACCAGTTAATTATATCGGATCTGGAAAGTGCGGTTGAGGACCTGCCGCTTAAAAGTGAATATGCTTCTTCTGATCTGGGAAGAGCGACAAAGGGAGCGGCCAGGACTATGCTTGCCCAGGCGTATCTTTTTCAGCAGGATTATGACAATGCACTGAGCTATGCCACGGATGTAATTGATTCTGGTGAATATAATTTGCTGGACACCTATGACCAGAACTGGAGTGTTGAGCATCAGAATGGTGCGGAGTCTATTTTTGAGGTCCAGTTTATAACACGAGATGAACAGGATATATCGAATGAATGGAACAAATGGCAGGGGGTCAGAGGGAATATAGGATGGGGATTCTTTTCTCCTTCCGAAGACCTGGCGAGTGCCTATGAAGATGGCGACCCGAGAAGGGATTACACCATATTTTTCGAAGGGGAAGCCTGGCCCGGTGCGCCGGAGGAAGTGCCTTCGTTTGCAGAGGGAGCCGATCCGCGCGCGAACCAAAAAACGCTGCTTCCCAAACCGTGGCCCGTCGGCTACCCGTCGAATTCACCGGTTAATATGATGGTTATGCGTTATGCCGATGTGCTGCTCATGGCCGCCGAGGCCCATAATGAGCTGGGCAATACGGGGGAGGCCTTAATGTACCTCGAAATGATACGAGCACGGGCAAGAGAAGGCGACCCGTCGGTATTACCCGAGGTTACGGTGGCCAGCCGGGAAGAACTGCGTCATGAAATATGGCAGGAACGCCGGTATGAACTGGCCCTGGAAGGCTACCGTTATTACGACATTATGCGATATAACGAAGTGGAGCCGGGATATGCCAAGGAGTTATTCGATGCCCTGGGGAAAACTGATTTTGATCCCAATAAGCATACACTGTTTCCTATACCACAAAATGAGATCGATTTTTCGGGGGGACAGTTGGACCAGAATCCGGGGTGGTAGGATAAAAATGGCGCCCTGCATCCATATTTATTTTAACTCCTGATTCCATCCCGGCAGGAGAGAGGACAATTGGGACAATCCCCCAACTCCAGATACTGTGAACCAAATTCCCGGTTACTGATTTTGCCAACTGCCAAGACCACATTCATTATTCTCCTGGCCTCTGTCATCCTTTTCGCCTGTTCCAAAAGGGGTGACCCGGAACCAACAGCGGACGGGAGACCGAATATTATCTTTATCATGACGGACGATCAGGCCACCCGCACAGTCAGCGCCTACGAGGGAGCTATAAACAACACGCCCAATATCGACCGGCTGGCTGAAGAAGGAGTGGTCTTCCGGAACAGCTTTGTGGCCAATTCGATTTGCAACCCGAGCCGGGCTGCGATCCTCACCGGCAAGCACAGCCATAAAAACGGGGTCGTCGGCAATGCCTCTCCCTGGGATAACCGCCAGGCAAACCTGCCGCGGCTGCTCCAGGACGCCGGTTATACCACGGCCCTGATTGGTAAGTGGCACCTGAATAACCCGCCGGGCGGCGAATTCGATCATTCGGAACGGCTTACGGGAGCGGGGAAACAGGGCTTTTATTACAACCCGGAATTTGTCACCGGCGGCGCAGATACGACCAAAGCGGAACAGGGGCACTCCACCGACCTGGTAACCGGTAAGGCCCTCCGGTGGCTTGCGGACCATACCGGCGGTCAGCAGGATCCTTTTATGCTCTTTGTACAGTACAAAGCCCCTCATGTCCCCCGCATGCCGGCCTTCCGGTTTCTCGACCGGTATCAATATGACACGATCCCCGAACCCCCGACCCTGTTTGACGACTACGAGACGCGGGCGCCCTATGCCCAAAAAGCAAATATGAAAATTCATTACAACCCGCTGCCCCCGCTGGAGGAACATGATCCCGGCGAAAACATCTATTACGACCGGATGACCCGGGACCAGCTGAGGCAATGGCACCGTTATAAGGACCCTGAGGTGGAAAGGTACCGGAAACGGGCGAAAACGAACGGAAAGGAGCTCCGTAAACTGGAATACCAGCTGTTCATTAAGGATTACCTGCGCCTTATCGACGGCGTGGATCAAAATGTAGGCAGGTTACTGGACTGGCTCGACAAGCACCCGGGTATTCGTGAAAATACATTAGTAGTGTTTACTTCGGACCAGGGCTTCTTCACCGGGGAACACGGCTGGGCGGAGAAGCGGTTTATGTATGAAGAATCGCTGAGAATGCCCCTCTTGATGCGATGGCCCGGCCATATGGAGGCCCGCCGCAGCATTGACGCCCCGGTACAGAACATCGATTTTGCTCCCACCTTCCTGGATATTACCGGCACTAAGATACCCGGTGACATGCAGGGGAGATCGTTCGCCCCGCTGCTGGAAGGAGAGACCCCTGACGACTGGCGACAGAGTACCTATTATCACTATTATGATCACGGGCTGCACGGGGTCCCGCGGCATGACGGCGTGAGAACCGACCGATACAAGCTGATCCATTTTTACACCGATGACGTGTGGGAATTCTATGACCTGGAAAAGGATCCCCGTGAAGTAGAAAATCGGTACGGAGAGCAGGAATATGAGGAGACCATCAACGAGCTCAAAAAGGAACTGGACCGGCTGAGGGATTACTATGAGGTGCCCGCGGATCACTTTCAACCGCCGTACGTCAAAGCCGGTATTAACCAAGAACTGTGAATATTGTCCGCCCGCAAATACCCGTTAATTCCAAGTTAACCTGAGTTATGAAAAAATTATTTCGTATTGCAGCCCTGGTCGTTTTCGCATCAGTTGCCACCATCGGCTGCCGGTCCCCCGAACCCACGGCCCCGGCCAAACAGGCCCCGGAAGGCGCGGTCACACAAATTTCGGAGGACTCGCTTCTGACGCTTACCCAGGAGCGAACGTTCCAATATTTCTGGGACGGCGCCGAGCCCCATTCCGGAATGGCGCGGGAGCGTTTCCATATGGACGGCAACTATCCGCAAGACGATAAGCATATCGTTACCACGGGCGGATCCGGCTTTGGTATCATGGCTATTATCGTGGGCATGGAGCGCAACTTTATAACGGACCGGCAGGGGGTTGACCGGCTGGAGCGAATCGTGAAGTTCCTGAAGGAGGCCGACCGCTTTCACGGCGTGTGGCCGCACTGGTTAAATGGAGAGACAGGTGAGGTGAAGCCTTTTGGAACGAAGGATGACGGTGGAGATCTGGTGGAAACGTCATTTCTGGTTCAGGGACTCATTACCGCTCGGCAGTATTTACGACGGGACGGCGGTCAGGAAGAAGTTTTTATAGCCGCCCAAATGGATACGCTCTGGCGGCAGGTGGAATGGGACTGGTATACCCGTGGCGGCGAGAACGTATTGTACTGGCACTGGTCGCCCAATTACGACTGGGAGATGGATTTTCCCCTCGAAGGATATAATGAAACCCTGATAACCTATGTGATGGCAGCCTCATCTCCCACGCATACTATTTCTGCGGATGCGTATCACGAGGGCTGGGCGCGCAACGGAAACATAACAGCCGATGTCACAACCTATGGATATGATTTGCAGCTTTCTCATAACGGGGCGCCCCAGTATGGGGGACCCTTGTTCTGGGCGCACTATTCGTACCTGGGACTCGATCCCCGGGGACTCGAAGACCGGTATGCCGACTATTGGCAGGAAAACAGGAATCATACGCTCATTAACAGGCAGTGGGCCGTTGAAAATTCGCATAATTACGAAGGATACGGGGAGGATTTATGGGGGCTCACGGCCAGCTATTCGGTCAACGGCTACGCGGCTCACCGTCCCGGCGAGGAAGATCTGGGGGTGATCTCCCCGACGGCCGCTCTTTCATCCTTTCCCTACACCCCGGAATACTCGATGGATGTCCTGCAGAATTTCTACTACCATTTAAGCGACAAAATTTTGGGTCCCTATGGATTTTATGACGCCTTCAGCCTCGAAGAAGACTGGTTTCCCCAAAAATATTTGGCCATTGACCAGGGACCCATTGTGGTGATGATCGAAAATCACCGCACCGGACTGCTGTGGGAACTGTTCATGTCGAGCCCGGAAGTTCAGAAGGGACTGAAAAAACTGGATTTTCAAAGTCCCCATCTGGAGTGATTGGTTGGAGGATATAGCAGAACTCCCGGATAACCCGGCTCCTTCAGTGGTGAACATAAAGGTTCTTTTTCCCCTGTTCACTGCACTGGTACCGGGTGTACACCACACTCTCATATACTGTTTACCGTATACCTGCCGGCAGCAGCTATGATGATGCTATAATGCTGCTATTATTATGAGAGGGTTTTGCAAAACCGTTCTTTTGGCCAATCTCTTCATTTTCGCTCATTCAAAATCCTCACATATGCATTATATGCTGCGGTTTTGAATTCGCTCAGGCTTTGATGTTTCCCGATGCTTCGGGACTGGTTTTGCAAAGCCCTCTATGAGGATTCGCGCACTTTGAGAGTTGTGGGGACGAGGTTAAGCATTCTGCCCGGGTGATTGTCGTTGCCCAACAGGGTTTTCATCTTTTGAATGGAGACGGTCCCCAGATGCTCGTAGTGAGTATGCACGGAAGAGATTTTGGGCCGATGTCGCGAGCAGATAGGCAGATCGTCAAATCCCACAATAGCGATGTCATCGGGAAAAGATAATTGCTCGACCATCGCCTGCTGCATAAAACCCTGGCACATATTATCGTTTCCGGCAAAAACAGCGCGCGGGAGGGGATCAGTCTCGTTAAAATCATCGAAAGCCTCGATGCCGGACTCAAAGCTGAAATCTCCTTCAAATTCCCAGCTGAGCTCCATCTCCTCCTCATAAGTTACAAAGTCGATGAACCCGTGGGCCCGCTGACGCGAGACATTTTTATCACTGGGACCGTAAATGATGCCGACGCTCGAATAGCCCCGCTCTTTAAAATGCCGGCCCACCAGCTGTCCGCCCCCGTAGTTGTCGAAACCCACCGTCTCAAAAATAGGGTTATCCAGGATTTCATTTGAGACCACCGGAAAATCATCGGGAAGCGCTTCCTTAAGATCTTGATACTGTTCCGTTGAAAAGCGGGGTACATTGATGATCAGTCCGTCGAAATGTTCCTCTTCAATCTTGTCGGCAATGTCTGCAATTTTAGGAATATGATCTTCCAGACTCGAAAAACTAAGCCGTACATTCTGGCGGGAGGCAGCCTTGTTTAACCCGTCAAAGAAGGAGGCATAGAATTCTCCGATCTCTATTCCTGCGATAAGCAGGATATTAAGCAGCTCCTCGGAACTTACTCCTTTGTCAAAATTTTGGATGGGGTAGTTGAGTTTTCGGGCACTCTTCAGGATGGTTTTTTTGGTATCCGGATTCGTATCAAATCCATTCAGCACTCTTGAAACCGTTGAAATGGAATATCCGGTATCATCAGCGATATCTTTTAGTGTAACTTTCAAAGTGAAAAAAAGGTTTATAGATTAATAATTTTTTAAACAATTTAAATACGCGTTATAAAATAAAGATAATTTAATTATTTATAGAATTAAATTAATAAAAAGAATGTTATAGCTTTTTAGTCTTGCTAAGAAGATTCTCGGGCTTCAACAGCGACCGGAACCAGGCTTAGGACGCCCTGTCTATGTACCGGATTGCTAATCACTTCTTTGATTTTTTCCATGGTTACCGTGCCCAGTTTTTCATAATCAGTATTAATGGAAGTAATGGTGGGCTGGTGCCGCCTGCATATCGGCATGTTATCATAGCCTATGAGGGCGATATCGTCCGGAATATGGTACTGGCGATTGATCGCCTCCTCCAGGAAAGCATGTCCCATATTATCATTACTGGCAAACAAAGCCCTCGGCCTGTCTGCTGTTTGTTGAAAAGCGTCAAAAGCTTTCTGGCCTGATTTAAAGCTAAAGTCCCCATCATACGTCCAGACCAATGACATATCGCGGGTCTGGGTGATGTAGTCGCGAAACCCATTGAGACGATAGCGTGCTTCCGGCTTTTGCATCGGGCCTTTTAAGATGCCGCATTTTTTATAGCCTTGTCCGTACAGATGTTCAGCGGCCATATAACCGCCGCTGTACCCATCGAATGTTACCGTTGGGAAAACAGGATTTTCAATCAGGGCGTTTGATACGATGGGAAAATTTTTGGGAAGGGTGTTAAACAGCTTTTGATAGTGCTTTCGACGAAAGCCCGGGGCATAGAGTATCAGCCCTTCATAATAGTGGTCCTCCACGAGCCTTTGAAGCATTTTCAGCGCCTGCGTAAACGACTGGGGCAGGCTGGTCAGTGACAGATGGATCTGTCTTTTCTGGGCTGCTCTGTCCAATCCAAAGAACAGAGAAGAGTAAAATTCTCCCAGGCGAAACTCAGACGCAATGCAAATATTCTTTAAGGCTTTGTCGGCATACGTGCCGTTACCCTTATTTAAGACAGGATAGTTTAATCGCTGAGCACTCTGGTATATTTTTCTTGTTGTTTTGCTGCTTATTTTGTCTGATCCATTTAGTACGCGTGATACCGTAGATATCGAGTACCCCGTATCCTCAGCAATATTTTTGAGTGTTACTTTCAAGGCTCAGTCGTATTTACAGAGTTTCAATCATCTGAATAAGACAATCGTGATTAGCCAAGCGTCATTTACGCAAGATGTGCAAGAAAATTTATGCATTCGAATAGAATATAAGAAATAGTTTATATTTATTTTAATGCCCGTCAGATATTTATAATGTTACTGTACGGTTGGAATAATATATTATTGTGAAGACAAAAAATGATAAGGGAGATTTTAGGGAATATTACGTTATGAGCTATGAGTCTGTTATCCCTATTTCTGTACACTGCGTTGCTGGCCGAAATAGTGCCGCCAAGACGCAGGATAGAAAAACAGCGGGTTAAATAAACGATGAGGTACACAGCTTGTGTTCATTTGGGGTACGACCCAAAGGACGGATCCTTTTTTCGGGGAGGGAAGACGGATAAAAAGGGATTGTAGCATTTGTGTGAAATTTTACTTTATATTGAAAACAAAAAATTTGCCTTATTAAATTTTATTAAAAAGAGATCAGGCTTAGAGGTATCTATATACAGGTACTACTTTTGGGTAATTTGAGGATGGATTAGTACCGGGTTATAATTTAGTGCTGGGTTATAATAATGACAGCTGATGAGTAATATCAATCTTGACCGGAATTTATGCTAAAATCGATACAATCTGGTGATGCTTCAGATTTTGAGACATTAAATGATTCCGAAGCCTGGGAAGCGTTTTTGAACGGGGATTGTGACGCCTTTCAATATCTGTTTCGAACGTATTATGACGATTTGTATCACTACGCGGTAAAATTTAGCGGAGAGCCCGCGGTAGCAGAGGATCATATTCAAAGGCTTTTCTTAAAACTATGGCGGCGAAGAGACCAGCTGGACAAAGTGGAAGGGGTAAAAACCTATCTATGGACCGCTTTACGGAGGAGTATTATCGATACTCTTCGCAGGAAGAAAACAGAAGAAAAATATCTAAATAAGCTCAAAGATAATCGTGACGGAATGCAATTTACGGCCGAGGAGCTCATCATCCGCCATGAGATGGATACCATGCAATCCAGAGAGCTGAAAGAAGCTATGCATCAGCTGACACCCAAAGAGCGCGAAGTATTATACCTGAAATTTTATGAGGGTATGAGCTATGAGGAGATTGAGCAGATCATGTCTGTGAGTTATCAGGCTTCCCGTAATTATGTGTACAGAGCATTGCAGTCGTTAAAAGCAATATTGAGCTCGGAGTTGGCTTTTGGGCTACTGTTTATGGGACTTCTATCGGTGTGATAGGATTGTAAAGTCAAGCCTTTACAGGTATGATTTTTTCTCCACTTAACCTCACCTGATAAATTGGAGTGAAAACGAGGGGGCGGGGGACGTCAGTGTCCGGGATCCATGAAATATACTGCTCCAGGATGGAATATTTGCGAGCTTTTTTTAAAAAAAATTGAAACGGATAAAAAAAACCGCAATTTTTTTTGGTTACAAACCC
>NZ_JBEPWZ010000072.1:0-12031 GCF_041642155.1 Fodinibius sp. | reverse complement strand
TGCTGTTTCAGCTCCAGCCGGTGCTCTACCGGCTCCATGCGGGCGGCGGCCATCGCCATCGTGGTCAGGCGCATCCCGAGAGACCGCGCTACGCCGATCGCCAGCAGCATGTTCCGGACGTTGTGGACGCCCAGCAGCTTGGTTGAAAAGGTTTCGGATTCGTCATCCACCGTCGCTGTAAACCGCATGCCCTCCTGGTCATACTGAATGTCGGAAGCTCTGATCGCCCCGCGGTGGATTCCCGCGTAAATAATACGCAGGTCGTCGCGTTGACCGGCCATGGCAGCGACCCGCTCGTCGTCGGCATTAAGGACGGCCGTTCCCCCGGGCCGGGTCCGCCTTACCAGGGTGGACTTGGTCCGCGCTATGGCCTCCCGGGAGCCGAATGTTTCCAGGTGGGCAATACCGACATTCGTGATGACGGCGATATCCGGCTCGGCAATGTCGCAGAGCTCATCGATGTTGCCCTCGTAGCGGGCGCCCATTTCGAGCACTAAAACCTGGTGATGGGCCTCCAGATCGTTGTTGATTACTTTGCAGATCCCCATCGGGGTGTTATAGCTGCCGGGCGTAGCGCAGACCGAAAAGCGTTCGCCGAGCAGGTCGCGAATCATAAACTTGGTGCTGGTCTTCCCGTAACTGCCGGTAATAGCTATAACGGTCAGATCGGGCATGCGCTCCAGCTTTTGTTTTGCCAGGCTAATAAAATGGCGGTGCACATAGTTTTCAACCGGTTTGGTAATCAGGGCGGCTATAAAAATAAAGAAGGGGACGACGGCATTTCCCAGGACCCATCCGAACGACAAGATATAGATATCCGCCGAGTATAAAATATCCGTATCGAGTTGCGCCCCGATGAAGGGGATATGGCCGGTAAAAGCGATGTAGGACGTCAGTGCCGGTAAAATGGACGCAAAGAGAACAAAAGGGATGGTAAGGCGAATCATCCGGGGGGTGAACACCAGCGGCTTTTTGGTTTTTTCTCCCCGGTAGTAGTCAAAGGGTCCGAACCAGGATATCCCGAAGAGGGCCAGGATGATAATGGCCGCGCTGCCCGTAATGGTTGTCGACAGGAAGAAAAGAAGGATGGCAATGACGACATTGTATAGCACGTGCTCGGGGGTGATTACCCGCTGGTTCCAGTGCTGTATAAGCCACTGCCAGAATTCACCGGGCTTGTAGCCGCTTTGTTGGAATATGTGCAGAAAATAGCGTCCCCGTAGGATCGTATGGCGGACCATGACGGTCACGAACAAAAGGACCAGCCCGTTAATGATGTTTAAATACCAGTTCAATAGTGTCCTGTATATTTGTGAGGATTAGCTCAGATGCAAAGTCGCTAAAGTATGGAACTTCTGTTATATTATCGCCAATAAACAAATAGATAAACTTTCATCTAAATTCGTTCAAATATATGAAATTAATAATCCCAATGGCAGGCCGGGGCACGAGAGTCCGGCCACACTCGCACACCGTCCCCAAACCGTTGTTACCGGTAGCGGGCAAAATGATCGTTGAACGCATCGTAGAGACGTTTGCACGCACTCTGGACCGCAGAATTGATGAAATAGTATTTATCCTGGGTCCCGATTTCGGGCAGGAAATCAAGGACGCGCTGCAGGCAATGAGCGACCGGCAGAACGCGAAGGCTACGTTCCGCGTGCAGGAAACCGCAGAAGGAACGGCCCACGCGGTGTATTGTGCGGAAGAAGACCTGAACGGTGAATGCATTATCGTGTTTGCGGACACCATATTTGATATGGAGGGTTCTGTCTCCATTGAGAATGCCGACAGTGTGATCTGGCTGAAGGAGGTGGATGATCCCTCTCGTTTTGGAGTGGCGGTAGAAGAGGATGGCAAGATCACGGACTTTGTGGAAAAACCCAGCGAGCCGATCTCCGATCTCGCCATTATCGGCGTCTACTATTTCAGGGAAGCCGAAAAGCTGAAAAGGGAGATCGAATATCTGTTGGAAAACAATGTGCGGGGACATGGAGGCGAGTTTCAGCTGACCGACGCCCTCGACCGCCTGCTGAAAAAGGACAATGTATTTAAAAAGGCCACGGTGGATGAATGGCTTGATTGCGGTACCCTGCCCGCCTGGCTGGAGACCTCCGGCGTCATTGTCGACAAGGAATACGAGGAAGTGGACCCGGATCGGTTCGTGGATACCAAGATTATTCCCCCGGTCTATATTGGAGATGATGTGAAGCTCGAAAACTGTATTGTCGGTCCCAAAGCCAGTATTGCCCGCGGCAGCAAGCTCAAAAAATGCACGGTCAAGAACAGTCTGATCCAGGAAGAGGCTTCCCTGCATGATTGCAATATAGAAGATTCGACGATCGGCCGGCATGCAGAGCTCCGGAATGTCACCCAGGAAGTACATCTCGGCGACCATTCCAAGGTCGGGATCGACGTGTGAGGGGCATAGAGGAGTAGAAAGTCAGAAGTACTAAGTAGAATACCTTTTGCTTTCTACCTTCTACTTATTGCTCTGAGAGGGTTTGGAAACGGTCTCTCCAATCATATAAAATCTTCGAGCGGACGATCCTGGTCGGCGTCTTTCAGGGTATCGTGGACTTCCTCGTGGTGTCCCTCGGGCTCAAGGTGAATGGTAACAATCACATCCCCCTTGACGGCGTTGATCAGTCTTTTTTCCAGGACGGTGGCGTCGTTGTGCGCGGTCTCCAGGTTGATATCCTTTTTAAAAACGGCATGGAGCTCCACCCAGGTGGTACTGCCCGTGGTACGGTGGCGCAAATTATGGACGCTCTGCATGGATCCCGGCAACTCTCTTGAAAGCATGTTGCGAACCTTTTGATCTATCCAGGGGTTGCGCGAGTCCATCAGTCCGTCTACGGAATACCGGAGGAGCTTGAATCCCTCGTACATAATATAGAAGGCCAGCAGTCCCGCTACGATCGAGTCGAGCAGGATGAAATCGGTGAACCGGATGATCAGGAGCGTCGCCACCGCACCGGCGCTGGTCCACACGTCAGTCAGGGTGTGTTTACCGTTGCTGACGACAATCATGTTGTTTTCGCGGCGGCCCGTTTTTACCAGGTAGCTGCCGAGGACCAAGTTAATAAGGCCCGCGCCGCCAATCAGGTAGACGCCGCTCATTAGCTCAGTCAGATCATGTCCGAACAGGTAGTTGTCGATCGACTGATAGATGATGGTGATTCCGGCCAGGATAATGACCGCTCCCTCGATGCCGACGGAGAGGAACTCCACCCGTTCATGCCCGTACAGATGTTTCTCGTCTGCTGGTTTGGCGCTGAGCAAAAGCCCGTAATATACGAACGAAACCGCCAGCAGGTGAATGACCGACTCTGCAGCATCCGACATGGCCGTGGTGGAACTGGTGATCCAAAACCCACTGAGTTTGAGTCCCAGTGACACGGTGGATACCACCAGGCTGATGCGCAAGGCGGTTTTTGCGGGGGATGATTTCACATCAAATAGGTTATGTCATTCGTCTGTCCCGGATAACTCGCTAATAAATCGGGGCTAAAAGATCCCTCAAAGAATTCCTGAAAGCAAGCGGATTTGTTCTTATTTTTACGCTTATTTTAAAATGGCCTGGAATCACCCAAACACTAATCAATGGATTAAGACAAAAATATTATAGCAGACTCAGTACGTTCCCGGCAGGGGGACTAATTTGGGAATGTTCGAACGGTACGGAAGGACTCATAGTACTATTATAGTCAAGGTTTACGGTATTGATATTGCAAGAGCAAGAGCTTCTTTTTGTCCGGATCAGGAAAATCACTATAAACAAATTTATTCCGGCGGATACTGAGTGCACCTTGACAGCGATACTGATTGGTCTTTCCAGAAACAGTCGTTGAGTTTTTGTGAGTTCGTGGCATAAAAAAATGGAAATCGTGCAAGATATTCATCCAAAACACAACAACGTATTTGAAGTCATTACCCGGGCCGGCGAGGCAGTGGGACAGCAGGTCTATGTGGTCGGGGGCTATGTGCGGGACTTCTACCTTGATCGCACAAAAAAGGATGAGGACCTGGATATCGATTTTGTGACCGTTGGGTCGGGCATCAAGCTGGCCCGAAAGGTAGCTGATATGCTGGGAACCGACCGGCTGTCAGTGTTTAAACAGTTCAGGACCGCCCACATCCGCTACGATAATATGGATTTGGAATTTGTGGGAGCCCGAAAGGAAAGCTATCGGCGCAACTCCCGCAAGCCGATCGTAGAAGATGGCTCACTGCGGGACGATCAGCTGCGGCGCGATTTTACGATCAATGCCCTCTCCTGGTCGCTCAACAGGGAGAATTACGGTCAGCTGATGGATCCATTCGGGGGCATCCAGGATCTGAAAAAACGTTTGATTCGCACTCCGGTCGACCCGTCGAACACCTTCGATGACGATCCCTTGCGCATGATGCGGGCCATTCGCTTTGCAACGCAGCTCCAGTTTGATATTGAGGAAGAGACGTACCGCGCGATCGAAAAGATGGCCGAGCGCATCGAAATTATTTCCAAGGAACGCATAGTCGAGGAGCTCAACAAAATAGTGATGGCGCCGAAACCTTCTATCGGGTTTGAACATCTTTTCAAAACGGGACTCCTGCATCACTTTTTCCCCGAGATGGTAAAACTGCACGGGGTCAGGGAAGTACGGGGCGTGCGTCATAAAGATAATTTCTGGCATACGCTGGAAGTGTTGGACAATGTGGCCGGGATGGGCGGTGACCTGTGGTTGCGCTGGGCGGCCATCATGCACGATATTGCCAAGCCGGCCACACAGAAGTTTGTGAAGGGGACCGGCTGGACGTTCCATGGACACGATGCGCTGGGCGCGCAGTGGGTGAAGCGTATTTTCCGGAGACTGGGACTGCCGCTGGATGAGCGGATGCGCTACGTACGGAAGCTGGTACGCCTGCACCTGCGTCCCATCGCCCTGGTTTCGGACGAGGTCACCGACAGCGCCGTCCGCCGCCTCATCTACGAGGCCGGGGACGACATTGACGACCTGATGACCCTGTGCCGGGCCGATATCACCAGTAAAAATGACTACAAGGTCAAGCAGTACAACCGCAATTTCGACTATGTGGAGCAGAAGATCGAAGAGGTCGAGAAAAAAGACCGGATGAGGCAGTGGAAAAATCCGATTGGCGGCGATGAAATTATGGAGGCCCTGGATATTGCGCCCGGACCTGCGGTCGGGGATATCAAAGACGCGATCAGGGAAGCGATCCTGGATGGAGAAATTCCCAACGAGCACGATGCCGCCTTCGATTACATGATGCGTATCAAGGACGAGTATATCAGCTGACCGTTCAGGATTCCGGGTTGTTCGGCGACCGATTCTTTTCTTTGCCCTTGTGAAAGACAGGCCCGTTTCCCTCGAGGGAGTGCCCGGCACCGGGGTTCGCGACAGGGGCGGGGCTTCGCCCCCCCTAACGGTCGGTAAAAGTGTAACCTATGTCATGCTATATAACCAGTGACAAACAGCAAATAATCAAAACCAATAACGAAACTTGCCATGTGGATAGCTGAATCATATGCGAAAATAAACCTGGGCCTGCATGTGCTGGAGCGTCTGCCGACGGGCTACCACCGGATTGAAACCGGCTTTTGTTTTGTAGAATGGAGCGACCGCTTCGAGGTAAGGGAGTCCCCGGAGATGAAGCTGGAGCTCAGCGATGAAGATATCCCTGCCGGCGAGGGCAACCTGATCAACAAGGCGGTCGCCGCCCTTGACCGTTATGTAGGGTTGAAGCACAACTACCTGATTAAGGTTGACAAGCATATTCCCGCCGGGGCCGGACTGGGCGGCGGCAGCAGCAACGCCGCACTGACGCTCCGCATGCTCAACAAGATTGAAGAGATGGGGCTGAGCGATGACGAGCTGATCGACCTGAGCCGCAACCTCGGGGCCGATATTCCCTTCTTTATCAAGGGCGAAACGGGCATAGGCCGGGGGGTGGGACACGATATCGAACCTGTTGACATCCAGCCCGGCTACTGGATTGTCACCTGCTTCCCTAACGAGCCGAGCAGCACCGCGGAGGCCTACCAAAACTGCAGGCCGAATCCCGAGCCCGATTTTGACCTCGGGGAAACGCTTACTGAAACCGGAATTGATGAGTGGCGCTATACGCTGGTCAATGACCTGGAGCAGGCGGTCTTCCCGCGGATCCACGTGGCGGGTAACCTGAAGGACCAGATGTACGAATTCGGCGCGCTCTATGCATCGATGACGGGCAGCGGCTCGGCCGTATATGGTATTTTCGAGCAGGATTTTGTGGCCACCAGCGCTTATAAGGGGTTCCTGGAACTCGACCTGCCCTGCAATCTCACGCGTCCCCATTTTACCCCGGACTACGGTATCTACCGTAAAGAATAAGGTTCTTTTCATTTTTAATTGTCCGCTTTTAATGATTACTTTCCGCTACCGCCTTAACCGATCACCCAATTAGCACAGCGATTTTATGCCTACCGATTCTCAACAGACCATCCATCCGCGCACCGGCATGGACGTGGATGCCTTCCGCGAGGACATCAAACAGCATTTGCAGTATACCCTGGCCAAAGATCAATATGTTTCCACCGAGTGGGATCACTACCACAGTGTTGTAATGACCGTGATGGATCGCCTGCACGACCGGTGGATTGATACCCAGCAGGGCTATTACCAGCAGAAATCCAAGCGGGTCTATTACCTGTCCATGGAGTACCTTATCGGGCGACTGCTGGACAATATGCTGATCAACCTGGGACTGCAGGATGTGGCCGCCGATGCGATTGAGGGACTCGGCCTGGATTACGATGAGCTCCGCGAAACCGAGGTGGATGCGGGGCTGGGTAACGGGGGACTGGGACGCCTGGCGGCCTGTTTCCTGGATTCGATGGCGACCCTGGGCGTACCGGCTATCGGCTACGGCATCCGGTATGACTACGGCATATTCGACCAGGATATTGAAGACGGCTGGCAGATCGAAAAACCCGACCTGTGGCTCGAATACGGTTACCCGTGGAGTATCGTGCGTCCCCGTAAAAAATACAAGGTGCAGTTTTATGGCGAGACGAACGCCAGCAAGGATGGCGAGGGACGCATGCATTTCGACTGGGTCAACACGCACAAAGTCAATGCCCTGGCATACGATACGCCCATCCCCGGTTACCGGAACGAGGTCGTCAATACCCTCCGTCTCTGGAAAGCCACCTCCGACGAGGGTTTTGATCTGAAGAGTTTTAACCAGGGCGATTATATCGATGCGGTGCGTAATAACCTGCTTGAGGAGAATATCTCGCGCGTGCTCTATCCCAACGACAAGGTGTTCAAGGGACAGGAGCTGCGGCTGAAGCAGGAATACTTCCTGGTCTCGGCCTCCCTGCAGGATGCCATGCAGCGGTTCAAGAAGCAGTTCGACGACCTGCGCAAAATTCCAGGCCAAATGGCGGTGCAGTGCAACGATACGCATCCCAATCTGGCCATCCCCGAACTGATGCGTGTGCTGATGGATGAAGAGGAGCTGAAATGGGAGCCGGCCTGGGATATTGTTACCCAAACAACCAATTATACCAACCACACGCTGATGCCGGAGGCGCTCGAGCAGTGGCCCATCTCGCTGATGTCCAACCTGCTGCCCCGTCATACCCAGATCATCCGCGAGATCGATCGCCGCTTTCTGAATACCATTGAGGTTACCGGAAGCGGGGGTGAGGGGGACAAGAAAGACCGGATGCGCATCGTCAGCAACGAGATGAATGCCCGTGTGCGGATGGGTAATCTGGGCATCGTGGGAGCGAAGAAAGTGAATGGCGTCTCGGAGCTGCACAGCAGCCTGATGAAAAAAACGATCTTCAGGGATTTTGCCCGGCAGTTTCCCGAAAAGTTTACCAATGTCACCAATGGCATAACGCCGCGCCGCTGGCTGCGGCAGTGCAACCGGCCGCTGGCCGACCTGATATCCGATCGCATCGGTGACGACTGGGTTACGCAGCTGGACCAGCTGCGGCAAATTGAGCAGTTTGCGGAGGATGAGGAGTTCCAGGATTCGGTCCGGCAGATCAAGCTGGCCAATAAAAAGCGGCTGGCAGACTACATCAGAAAGGACCGGGGCGTCAGTCTGGACCCCCACTCCATTTTCGATATCCAGATTAAGCGTATTCACGAGTATAAGCGTCAGCTGATGGCCCTCATGCATGCCATAACCCTGTATAACCGCCTGAAGAACAACTCCAGTGCGGACATAGAACCGCGCACGCTGCTCTTTGCCGGCAAAGCCGCGCCCGGCTATACCATGGCGAAGTTACATATCAAGCTTATCAACAGCGTGGCGGAGATCGTGAATAACGATCCAGACGTATCGGATACGCTGCGTGTACTCTTTCTGCCCGACTACAGCGTGTCGCTGGCCGAGAAGATGATTCCCGCTGCGGACCTTTCCGAGCAGATTTCGACGGCCGGTATGGAAGCCTCGGGCACCGGAAATATGAAATTTGCCCTGAACGGCGCGCTGACGATCGGGACCCTGGACGGGGCCAATATCGAGATCCGGGAGCAGGTGAGACCGGAAAATATCTTCATCTTTGGCATGACGGTGGACGATATTGAGCGACGGCGCCAGGAAGGATATGAGCCGACAGGGATCTATGACTCGGATGAGGAGCTTAAACAGGTGATCGACCAGATTCACGAGGGCTATTTCAGTCCCGAAGATCCGAACCTGTTTCATCCCATCACGAATGCCCTGCTGAATGAAGGCGATTATTTTATGGTATTGGGCGACTACCGGGCGTATGTTGATAAACAGGCCGAAGTAGAGCAGGTCTATAAAAAGAAATCCGAATGGTGCCGCAAAGCTATTATCAATATGGCCAATATGGGACATTTTTCTTCGGACCGGTCCATACGCGACTACTGCAAGCGAATCTGGGATGTGGAGGTTGATTAAAAGCAGCACCTTACTGATGTTTTTCCGCTATAGCGTTCAGGCGCTCTTCAATCTCATCCCCGGACAGCCAGTTTCCCCGGTATATCACCCCTGCAATGGAATCGGAGTTGGAGATCTCCTCCAGGGGATTGGCTTCCAGTAACACCATATCGGCTACCTTGCCCTCCTCGATGGTCCCGCTGTTTTGCAGGTCGTCCAGGTACCGGGCGGCATGGTAGGTACCGGTTCTGAGCGCTTCATAGGGCGTCAGTCCCGCATCCACGATATAGCGCAGTTCGTGGTGAACGGAAAAACCGGGCACATTGAAGATCTGGGGCGCATCCGAGCCGAGCAGAAGTCCCGCCCCTTCCTCGTGAAGGCCTTTAATGATCTCCCGGCGAAGCTGCAGGTAGTCCCGGGCCAGCTCTTCGCTGTAAGCCTCGTTGCCCGTAATGGATTGTTTACTTTCGATCCACTGCCGGACGGTCTCGGGAGACATATACTGGAATTCGGGACGTTCGGCCAGCGTTTCGGGATCGTCGGTCCCGATCACATGCTCCGAGAGCGCCTGTGTGGGCACATTCCAGGTCCCCGCCTCAGCCGTACGCCCTGCTATTTCCGAAATGCGTTCGCGGTCGGCATCCGGCGTCAGGTGCATGCCAAAGAAAATGACTCCCGGGTTTTCAACCTCGTCCGTATTGACGGCCTCGGCAGCGAGGGCCTCAACGTATTTGTCCAGGTGATCGATCGTCGTCTGTCCCGCTTCCAGCGCCCGTTCCAGCCCGACAGAACCCGGAATATGCCCCGAGAATTCAATGCCCACGGTGTTTGCTTCATCCGCCATGGCGTTATACTCTTCGAGGCTGAGGCCCGGGAATATTTTGAGAAAGTCGTAGCCGGCCTCGTGCTGATCCCGCACCTGCCGGCGGGCCTCGTCGGGACTCTCATAATCACCGCTGAATCCGGGTCCCGAGGTGTAAATACGCGGACTCAGCAGTTCGTTTTGTTCCGCCTGCCGGCGCAGCTCCAGGTGCAGCGGGTCTCCGAGCATGCCCCGGATGGTCGTAATGCCGTTGGCCAGGTAGAGGAACAGTACGTCATCGATGTACGCCCGGTCGTTATCGCCCGATGGAATATGAGCGTGCATCTCGGAAAGCCCGGGTATCAGATATCCCCCGTTGCCATCGATAACATCGGCATCCCCATCTGCTGCATACCGGTCATTTTCAGCGATCCGTACAATACGATCTCCTTCTATAAAGACCGTACGGTTTTGCCGGACCTTTTCCCCTTCCCCTTCCCCTTCCTCTTCGTCATTCATGGAGATCACATGAACGTTTTCTATCACTTTATCGGCTTCAATGGTTTCCTGTGAAGAGCAGCCCGTAAGTAATCCCGCCAAAAACAGAAGTACTATTTGTCGTGTCATAATATCAATTGGTTTATTGAATTGGATAGATTATCAGAAACTCCCATCATCTCTATAGAAGGCTTTGTTGTCTGTTCCGTTATCTCCCTTCTCCGTCTGTCCTGTGCAGGCCGACTCTCAAGCCAACTGCCGTAGACGGACAAATTAAACCGGCCGGGAAGAAAAAGCTCTCTTTATAATCCATAATTAACGGAATGATGGCAAATTTTTCTGATGATAAAATGATCGTTGCTTGCAGCTGCTTGATAAAATTTCCAAAATCACCGCTGTTCTTGGGAGGTATCTCGATCTCATCAAAATGGGATGCGTTGCCGGGACCGGTATAGGGATGGGGGCGGGGGATTGCCATATCCTGTGATCTTTTTAAACAGGGCGTAGCGGGACCGTTTTTACTGTCCTCATGCCGCATACTTGAAAGTGCGTTTGCAAGGATTGAACCGTGTGTATGGATGGAAAAAGTCAGGGATTGTTTCGTTTTGTTTCGTCAGTCGACAGCGATGGCCGACAGCAGCCGGTTGATATGATCTATCTCATCCTGATTTACAGTATGTCCCATTCCCTTATAGATCTTCTTGGTGACGTCCGCTTCCAGCTGCCGGAAAACCTGCGCCGTTATATCGACCCGTTCCTGGGGGATATGGGCATCCCGGTCGCTGCAGCCCAAAAAGACCGGGGTCTGCTGCAGCGATCCGCTGTAATTCCCCGGATCTATCTCATCGCCGATCAGTCCCCCGCTGAGTCCCACTACCCCGCCATATCGCTCCGGGTGTCGCGCGACAAACTCCGTTGCCAGGCAGGCGCCCTGGGAAAAGCCCAGCAGGACAATATGACCGGTTGAGATGCCTGCTTCATTGAGATCACGCACCTGGTCGTAGATGGCCTGCAGTCCGCTCGAAATGCCCGGCTGATTCATTGATATGGGGGATAAAAAAGACCGGGGATACCAGGTATGCCGCCGCGCCCTCAGAGCCCGGTAGTGGATGTCAGACCGGTCAAATTCTTCCGCCAGGGCGAACATGCTCTCCGCTGATGCGCCCCGGCCGTGTATGAGGATCATGGCTATTTCAGTCTCCCCTACGGCCCGGCCGCGGGTGACGGGGGACTGGTTCTGGTGAGGACCGCTAAACGGGTGATTCGGATCTACTCGAAATAGGGACATAATGAGTTGTTTGGGTGTTTAGGTTAAGAGTGGTGCAAGGGCAGGGGATTCCGCGGGTTCAAATAAAATAAACCAATTAATTAGTTAACGGGGGCAGCTCTGCTTCGATCCGGTGACGCTGGTCCTCGAGCCACTCCGGCAGCTGCAAAACGCTGCCGAGCGAATCAAGCTCTTCGTCCCGGGTAAAGCCCGGGGGATCCGTGGCAATTTCAAACAGTACCCCGCCCGGCTCGTGAAAATATACCGATTTGAAATAATCGCGGTCTTTTACTTCCGTAAGATAGTATCCCTTGTTCAGCAGGTGCCGGCGCATTGCCTGCTGCTCCTGCTCGTCTTTTACGCGGAAAGCGATATGATGCACCGTCCCTTTGCCGGGGCGGCCATGGGGACCGAACTGGTCGATGACTTCAACTACAGCGCCAAAAAGGCCTTTCGTCTCATACAGGTAGCGATCATCTAACCGATCAGTTAACTCAAAATCCAGCTCTTCTTCCAGCAGCCGGCCGGTCGCCGCAACATTTTTTTCGGCCAGG
>NZ_JBEPWZ010000071.1:0-12091 GCF_041642155.1 Fodinibius sp. | reverse complement strand
CTGAGGCTAAGCAAAGTAAGCATCAATGCGAGTATGTTACCCAGTCCCAGCAACAACGTGCCGAAAAAAGAACGGGTTGCGGGAAGGGTGGATTTGAACAGCTGATATGCCTCCGAACCACTCGCCTCACCCACCAGCCAGCTCCCCGTCAGAATAATGACAACCGAGATTCCGCCGCCGACCAAGGCCCGCTTTAAGTCAACTTTTACCTCTTCAATACCCATCGACCAGGTATCAAGATGGGATTTCTTTTTTTTGTCTTTTCCTATTGCCATACGCCTTTCCTCTTGGCTCTGCCAGCTTTTTATCCTCAACAAGTAAAAGCAAGAAATAGCAAAGATAAATCCTGAAGAGTTACTCACCTGTAACAATTTTGGCTTACTTACTGTAGTAAAATTTTGCCTTCTGCTGGCGAAGACGGGCAGGGTTGAACCTGTTAACACCTATCGTTTATGTATTAATATTCACAAACCGCGGGCGTAGGTAAAAGGCCGCGTTGTCCTCCCGGGTGTATTTAAAAATCATCTCTATTCTATAATAAGATCCACCAACCTGTTGCTCATCAACCGTTCCTCTTTTCGTTATAATGTAGCAAAACCGTTCTTTTGGTTCGTTCTGTATTTTCGCGCATTCAAAATCCTCACATATGTCTTATATGCTACGGGTTCAAATCCGCTCAGTCTTTGATTGATCAAATTTCCCGGCTTTGCAAAAGCCTCTCGTTATGCTGTAGCAAAACCAACCACAAGAAGATCCAAAAAGCAGCTATTACAATAGATTCATTAATTAAAGAAACTTCAGTCGTTACATTCGGCTAAAGTGATGTTTTAAGAAAATTATCAAGACAATTTCTCCGGAATCACACTCATGACAGTAAAGAATGATCTCAATAACATCCGAACCTTTTAAAATTACATACCACAATCATTTAATTAAAAAGTGAGAGGAGATTCGAAGTTTTTTTAAGTTCAACACAAGGTTAGAAATGACTATGAAAAAGAAAACTGCTATACCATATTACCGATTACCTGGTATCATACTTTTTACCAGTATTTGCCTGATAACGGGATGTCAAAATAATGATACTGATAAAGCAGAGCGTGAAAGACTTCAACAGGAACAGGAGCAGCAGCGAGAGTTGGTTGAAGAGCGGAAAGACACCACATACCGAAAAAGCCCTATCTTTGAAGCTACTCTTCAGGCCTCTAACGAGGCAAAAGAGGACACGCAAGGCAGCGGATCCGTTACCTTAACCCTGGAGGGCGACAGTATTCATATGGAGGGACAGTTTTCGGGCTTAAGCTCCGAGTATGCCGGCTCCTATATTCACCGGGCTTTACAAAGCGAGAGAGTGCAACAGCTGGATCCTACCCTGGACAATAACAAAACTTCAGGTTCCTGGGATTCCTCCTATAAACTGGATAAGGGAGAAATCTCAATGCTCAAAAAAGACAGCCTGTACATCAGCGTGTATTCAGCTGATTTTGACGACGGTGAACTTCGCGGACAACTTACGGTTAAGGAGGATTCCCTGGATAACGGCAATAACCAGCCGGAAATCAATTAATGAGATGTTTTCGTACCAGGCGGATATTTTTCATTAGAAAGGGACTGGGAATAACTCCCACCCTCAATGTAACAAAACCGACCACAGAGAAATCACAGCCTGGTTTACTTGCAGCCAACATATTTTTTTTTATTGTAGGTAAGACATTTTGATAGATCTACTAAACAATCATTAACAAAATCAACAAGAGCTCAACCATTATGGGAAAATTAAATAATCTTGAGGACCTTTTTCATCACCAGTTAAGGGATCTTTACAGCGCTGAAAAACAATTAATAAAAGCGTTGCCTAAAATGAAAAAAGAAGCCGATAATGATAGCCTGAAAAAGGCTTTTGAGGATCATCTCGAAGAAACAAAGAATCAAAAAAAACGTCTCGATGAAATAGCTGACATACTTGACATTGATCTTTCAGGAGATACCTGCGAGGCAATGAAAGGCCTCATTGAGGAGGCTGAAGAATTCATCTCGGAGGATGCGGCCCCCGAAGTTCGTGATGCCGGGTTGATTGCTGACGCTCAGCGTGTAGAGCACTATGAAATTTCTGCCTACGGCACCGCCGTTCACTATGCGGAGGCTCTAAACCATGAGGAAGCAGCTGAAAAATTACAGGAAACCCTGGACGAGGAGTCGTCGGCCGACGAGAAGCTCAATGATCTTGCGGTCGATAATGTAAACAAGCAGGCCAAGAACAACTAAGTATCCTGCGTTCTTTATAGCATATGGCATTGACATTGATGTCAGGGAGTACAGAATATATAATACATGAACAAGTCTGAAAATAGTATCCTATACTGCAGTGGAAACGCTGCTAATCCCTTACTTCATATCCATAAATGAGGGTAAGGCGGGTGCCCCGGCTATCATGCCGGGGCACCTCTATTTTAATGAATGAGGGCTTTAAAAAACCAGGGTTTCTCGATGTGGATCATATCAACTTAATTTAAATCATAAAAAATGATATACAACCAGACCAAAAGTACCTGCCGAAAATATAAAGGCGATCAGTGCTACAAGTCCGTCTTTTGTTATCAGTGACAGACCGAAAGCTGTGAGAGCCGCGCCAGCAACATTGGCACTGAAAGGTATAACTTCCATGGCAGGCATAACAGCAGCAATACAGATACACACCACCGCAATTATATAGACTGCAGTCCCCCGGATAAATATTGTGAGGCGAATACTTAACCAGCGATCCAGGAACCGGGCAGGTTTGCGCATCCATTCAATGCCCTTTAAGATTTTATTTTTATGTATGGATTGTTCAAGCAACCACCGGGGAAGCCAAAAATGTTGCTGCCGCAATAGTAACTGTCCCGCTGCCAGCAATACAAATATGCCCATAATGGAAGGGACTCCCGGTATATCTCCTATGACGGGGGCAATTGTAATTAACCCGGCTAACAATAATAACGGGCCGAATGAACGGCGGCCCACCGTATCCAGTATTTCATTCAGGGAAACTTGATCTTTACCGTTATCCGCCGCTTTCTCAATTTGATCTAACAGTTCAATTAAAGTTGAAGGTTTTTTATTCATAATTTCTCACATTTTTTTACGCTGTTTTCAATTACTACCATAAAGCCGTTGTTCCTCATATGTCCGGCAAACGGGCCCAATGCAAAAACAGACCTTATTAACGTTAATGGAGCGCATAGAACAACAAAGATTTATAGGCAGAAACAGGCCGATACAAAATCTGACGGCAAAACTCATATGGTAACTAAACAGCTTAAAAGACCCTGAGCATTCGTACTACATTAATCGGAACGCCGGGGGTAACAAAAACCGTGTTCTTTATCTACAGGCAAAGTAAATCAAACCCTTTAATAAAAGAGGTCATTATGTCAAATCTTGATGCACCCGTTCACAATACGCCTTACAACGAAGAAGAATTAGATCATTTCAAAGAGCTCCTGCTGCAGGAACGTAAAGAGGCCATTGCGGATGAAGAAATAATGAAGGAATCGGTAGAAGATCCAAAGGCTGTAAATGATGATGAAGTTTCCTCACAGGATCATCACCCGGGCGATTTGGGAAGTGAAGAACAGGAAAGAGAAACAAATCATATTTTAAGGGAACGCAACCGCCAAAAAATAGATGAAATTGACGCCGCCCTCAAACGCATCGAGAACAAAACGTATGGTGTTTGTGAGGATACAGGAAAAAAAATTCAAAAAGAACGGCTGGAGGCGATCCCTTATACCCGCTTTAGTGCCGAAGCCCGCAAAAAAGACGAAACGGATCACCCGGGACCGCGGACATGAAAATGCTACATAACTTAATTTGTCTCTTCGAATGTTAGGGAACACATCAGTTATTTCTCCGGTATAAATTGGACAGCTAAAATAAAGCCAGAATATTATGAGCGAAAATAATCTTATAGCGAAGGATAAGAGAGTTCGAAAGAATACTTCGGATTCAGCTAACTTGAAAATTGACGAAGAAATACTAAATAATATAAAACGCTATTCTGATCTCCAGGAACAAGAGATTACACGGCGTATTAAGGAAGTTGACGAAGAATGGGATATTGAACGTTACCTGGAAATAAATATGTCCACATTAGCTTTGAGTGGAATCGCTTTATCCATTTTCGGGAATCGCAAATGGCTGGCTCTGCCGACCGTTGTGCTTGGCTTCTTTGCACAGCATGCTCTTCAAGGGTGGTGTCCGCCTGTGCCCATTTTCCGTTATTTTAAGGTCAGAACGCGCAATGAGATAAATCAGGAAAAACATGCCTTAAAAGCGTTAAGGGGCGATTATAAAAACCTGCATTCGGCCGAAGAAGCTTTTGTCGCTGCCAAAAAGCGGGGAAAATAAAAAAGGAATGAGGAGGTGCTCGTATTCTTTCAGTAAAACAGGCAGCTGTGGGGAACAAAAGCCTCGGGGGTGTTCTATAAAAATAAATCCCGCTTAACCTCAGGAAAATATGACAAGTGTCCCGACAGGGCTGGATTAAAAAACAGAAAATAATGCTAATAAAAATTTAAATATTATGTCAGATAATCGAAGATCAGCGGAAGACGAGGAACCCCAGGAAGAATTTGTCAATGACGGGTCCGGAGAAAAAGAGAATGAAGAAAATAACGGGTCCAATAAATTAAAGCTGGAGGAATGGCCACTTCAGGAGTTACAGCAAAAAGCCCAGGAAGAGAATATAGACGACTATGAAAAGTTGGACAGAAAGGAGTTGATTGAAAAGATCCAGCAGCGCAGATAGCGTCTCATTCGTTAAGGCTATTTAGTTTCGTAACTAATAAAGAGCGCTTAAATTGAGCCCGTTTTTTTAAAGTGCCAAACACCGGCCCCGGGGAGATCATGCCGGTGTTTACTTATAATATGAGAGAGTTATCTGGACTCCATGCACCATGCTAAAAAAATAAATATCCTGACTATTATTCACGGCCTCTATTTCGGGTTTACAGGAATCTGGCCGCTTGTCCATATGAGGAGTTTTCTGTTTGTAACCGGACCCAAAACAGATTTATGGCTGGTTGAAACCGTGGGAATATTAGTATTGGTGATCGGACTGGGCTTGGTTGCAGCGGGCCTTCGTAAACAGGTGTCCTTCCCGCTAAGTATTATTGCCATCGGTAGTTCGGTGGGACTGATGATCATAGACGTCGTCTATGTATGGTCCGGGGTAATTCCGCCTGTTTATCTTTCAGATGCCCTGCTTGAAGTTGTGCTGATAACTGCCTGGATTATTTACATATATCAAAACAGGTTATGGGAAACCCGGTATACATAGTTCATTTATCTGTTTCTGATACAGATACACACGCCCAGGCCATGGGACGTCGTTGCTTTTTTACTGCATCGACCAGGTAAGAGTTTTTTTCAAACCGTCACCTTTTTGATAACTTTTTACTTAAAACGAGATTAACATTATAATAAGGATGTCCACCCGTAAATTTTACTGAAGGAGAGAGTATATGGAGACTATAAAATCGATATGGCATCATTTTTCGGACAAACACGACTTCCCGTCTTTGGGACAAAACATACAAACAGAAGTTGCCGTTATTGGCGGGGGAATCACCGGTATAACTACCGGAAAACTGTTAGCCCGTGCAGGGTTTCCTTCGGTTGTGTTAGAAAGTAACGCTGTTGGCTCCGGCACCACAAGTTACAGTACGGGTAATTTATATTATACGGTCGACGATCAGCTTTCATCCCTGGAGGGGAAATACGATATAGACAGGGTTAAAAGAATCGCAGCGTCACGTTCAGAAACATTGCAGCAGATGACCCGCTGGATTCAGGATCTATCACTCGATTGCGATTATAAAAAAGTACCCTGGTATCTGTACAGCAGCAATAAGGAAAATATGAAGACTATCAGGGATGAGCTGCAGACAGGTAAGGAGGCGGGGCTCTCAGTCAGAGAAGCGAATATCCATGAAATTCCTTTTTCACTGACAAGTGCTATTTCCATTCCTGCTCAGGCTCAGATCAACCCGATGCGGTATGTTCAGGAACTCGCAGCAACGATAAAAAACGCGAACTGCCAAATTTACCAGCATAGCCGGGTGTTATCTATCCAGCGGAAAAACGGGGAGTATCTTTTACAGACATCCCGGGGGGATGTCACCGCAAAAAATGTAGTCCATGCCACCCATACACCCAAAGGAATTAAGTTTGTACAGACCCTGCTGGGCCCCTACCGGGAATACGGGATAGCCTGTAGGATCAACGGTACAAATCATCCGGAAGGTATTTTCTGGGGCCTATATAATGAGGGAACCGTTATTTCTTCTCGAACCTATCGCAGAAACGGGGAAACCTATTTAATTATCGTAGGCAAACCACACAAAGTGGGACACAAAGAAAATAACGAAGAGATTATTGCTTCTCTTGAAGAGTTCGCACAAACCCACTTTGACGTACAGGAAACCACTTTTCGCTGGGGTGGTCAGCATTATCGCCCTGCGGATCTATTGCCTTTTATCGGCCCGGTTAAAAAAGGGTCCACAGAGTTTATAGCCACCGGCTATTCCACCGACGGATTGGTTTACGGCACGCTGGCCGCTCACATCCTGACTGACATGATTACCGGCCAGGACAATAAATGGGCTGATCTCTACGATTCCACCCGCAAGCAACCTCTCAAATCAGGTCCGAAATTTTTAAAAGAAAATATCGACGTAGCCTCTCATTATATCAAGGATATGGTCGGTCCCGGGGACTTTCCGGTTAAGGAGCTGAAGAAGGGAGAAGGAAAAATTATTAAAAAAGAGGGAAAAAGGTTGGCCGTCTCCCGCAACGAAGATGGGGAGCTGGAAGTTATCTCGGCTGTCTGTACTCACATGGGATGCAATGTGCACTGGAATAACGCTGAAAAATCATGGGACTGTCCCTGCCACGGCAGCAGGTTCAGTACCGATGGCACGGTACTCGAAGGCCCCGCTTTAGACCCACTCCCAAAAAATCCTATTCGCATGTAAGTTGCAGCTGGTAACAAGAAGTGACCTTTTACTGTCTGGGGCCTTGTGAAATACGTGTGATTTGATCCTTAATGCCATGATGTTATAGCGGACTGGCGACATTTTCATGCTTTGGCAACCTCTTGGGAAGGGTCACAAAAATAACTACAACTAAACCACAAAATGTGCTTGGCTGCCGCTCAGATCTATTTCTTAAATTAAAAGCAGCTCCTTCACCGAGGGTAATCAAGTCTTTTAAACATTTTTTAGTCCAGCTACCGGACATTGTATACATCAACCATAGCGCCGGCTATCCGCAGAATATCGAATAAAAGAAAACAAAAATGACCATATCAAATAGTGGTACTACCCATAAAATCAATTCTGTTGCAGTTATCGGCAATTACCTGCCGCGCCAGTGCGGCATTGCAACATTCACAACCGACCTGGTTCAGTCTCTTTCGGCACAGGGCTACCGGTGCCGGGCACTTGCTGTAAATGACCGGCCAGAGGGATATGATTACCCGGACGAGGTACGTTTTGAAATTAACCAGGATCAGCTGTCACATTATCATACGGCAGCCAAATTTCTGAATACCAATGAAGTTGATATTGTCTCGTTGCAACATGAGTTCGGAATCTTCGGGGGCAAATCGGGCGATTATATTCTGACGTTACTTGAAAGACTTAAAATGCCGATCGTAACGACACTCCATACGGTGTTAACCGAGCCAACGACGAAACAGCTGAAGATAATAAAACGGCTGACCAATCTTTCGGACCGGTTTGTGGTGATGAGCAAGAATGCCATAAGTATTTTGGAGACGTTGTATGATGTGCCCAGAGAAAAAATCACCTTTATTCCCCATGGAATACCCGACATGCCTTTTGTAGATCCCAATTATTATAAAGATCAATTTGATTTACTCGGGCAAAAGGTACTCCTGACTTTCGGGCTCCTTTCGCAAAACAAAGGTATCGAATATGTCATCAAGGGCCTGCCCGGTGTAGTTGATCGATTTCCCGAGCTTACCTATATCGTTCTGGGTTCCACTCATCCTCACGTCCTGGAAACGGAGGGCCAGAAATACCGGAAATACCTACAGCGTTTGGTTCAAGACCTGGGACTGGAAGACCATGTACGATTTATAAATGAGTTTGTGCCATTTGACAAACTCTGTGATTACTTGTCGGCCACTGACTTGTATATTACCCCCTACGTTGACGAACAACAAATCACTTCCGGGACATTGGCCTACGCCGCCGGGACCGGCAAAGCGATCATCTCTACCCCCTACTGGTATGCCAAAGAAATGCTTGCCGACGGGCGGGGCCGGTTGATTCCCTTCAAAGACGAAGAAGCAATGGGCGAAGCTATAGTGGAAGTATTTGAAAATGATGCTGTGCGTCACCAGATGCGCAAACGTTCTTATGATTTTAACCGTAACGCAACCTGGAAAGAAGTGGCTTTGCAATACATGGAAACCTTTCAGGACGTAAAACTTAATCGCGCCCGGTGCCCCCGCCCCCATAACGCTTCTCATCCCGACTGTTACTATGCAAAGAACGATAAAAAGAATCTTCCCAGGCTAAAAATAAATCATCTTTTAATACAGACGGACGACACCGGCCTGTTACAGCATGCTACATTTACTGTTCCAAACCGCAACCACGGGTACTGTACGGATGACAATGCGCGTGCCCTCATCGTCGCTATCCAGGCCCAGGAATTATCACAGCTAAGCGAAGAGGATCTGCTGCAACTTGACATGCTTGTTAACCGTTATCTTAGTTTCATATTACATGCCTATAACCCGGAAAACGGGCGTTTCCGCAACTGCATGAGCTATTCGCGTCAATGGTTGGAATCCGCCGGATCAGAAGATTCCCACGGCCGGGCTTTATGGGGGCTGGGCGTGGCGGTTGCCCTGGCCAAACAGCGATCCAATTTATCTTTAGCCTCGACGCTATTTATGAGGGCACTCAAAATCACCGAATCCTTCCAGTCCCCGCGTGCCATCGCATTCACCATGCTGGGAATTGACGCTTACCTAAAAACCTTTTCAGGTGATTCAAAAGCACGGCGCATTTACTCAGTGCTTGCCGAAAAACTTTTCTCCCAGTTTGACGCCCATGCAACACCGGACTGGCCCTGGCTGGAAGATATCGTAGCGTACTCAAACGGCAAATTGCCCCATGCTCTCATAATGGCAGGTGATACATTACAACGTAAAGATATAAAACAAATGGGTCTTCGGGCGCTAAACTGGTTGTTCGAAACACAATCAGAAAACGGCCACTTGACGCCCATTGGTAACCAGGGCTGGCACGTACGGGATATTCACAAAGCTCGGTTTGACCAACAGCCGCTGGAAGCCAATACGCTTCTTGAAGCATCTATTGCAGCTTATAAAACAGAAGGCAGTAAACACTGGCTCGGGCGAGCTGAAGTTTGCTTCAGTTGGTTTTTGGGCAACAACGATTTAAACCTGTCCATATATGACTATGAAACAGGAGGCTGCCGCGACGGCTTACAAGTAGATAACGTCAACCAAAACGAAGGCGCCGAATCAACGCTGGCCTGGCTGCTCTCATTGATCGCCATGTACCAACTGGCCGAGGAAGACGTTTCTCTGTCTTCAAAAAGGATAAAGCATATGAAAATAAACAATTAAGTATACTCATTGTGCGAATTGCTATACTTTCAACTATTGCCTGGCGAACCCCGCCCCGTCACTACGGTCCATGGGAGAGCGTAGCTTCCAACCTGACGGAAGAATTAGTTGCGCGGGGGCATGATGTCACGCTCTATGCTACCGGTGATTCTGTAACCAATGCCACATTGAAAGCGGTCTGCCCATACGGCTATGAAGAAGATTCCGAAATCATACCCAAGGTTTGGGAATCATTACATATCTCGAACTTATTTGAAGAGGCCGACCAGTTCGATATTATTCATAACCACTTCGACTTCCTGCCACTCACCTATTCATCAATGACCAAGACTCCGATCGTCACGACGATCCATGGCTTTTCTTCCCCCGGTATCTTACCGGTTTATCGAAAATATGATGACAGGGTGTATTATGTCTCTATCAGCGATGCCGACCGGGCAGCAGAGTTACATTATACTGCGACGGTTCATCACGGTATCAATATTGAGGAATTCCACTATCAACCTCATGCTGACGATTACCTTTTATTCTTTGGTCGTATTCATCCCGATAAGGGCGTGCGCGAAGCGGTTGAGATTGCCCTCTCCTGTGACAGACCTCTCATCATTGCAGGTATTATCCAGGACCGGGATTATTATAAAAAATATATAAAACCTCACCTTACCCCCGGCAGAATAGAATATGTAGGAAGTGTGGGCCCGGACAAACGCAGTCCGCTGCTCGGTAATGCCGCAGCTATGTTACATCCCATTCATTTCGAGGAACCTTTTGGGCTCTCAGTCGTTGAATCCATGGCTTGTGGTACCCCCGTTATTGCTTTTAACAAGGGCAGCATGCCGGAGCTGATTGATCACGGGCAAAATGGGTTTTTGGTGGAAAATGTAAGCGAGGCAGTGGAAGCTATTAAAAAATTAAAAGCTATCCGGCGATCTGACTGCCGGGAACACGTTAAGCGGTTTTTTACGGTCGACCATATGGTTGATAACTATGTAGATACCTATAACAAGATACTATCGACTAAAGAAAGTAATATAGAAGTCAACTAAATTATTTTTAATGAGAAGTCAGAAGAATCAACATGTCAGAACCTGTGATTAATCGATACGAAGGCAACCCGATTTTAACTTGGAATGATGTGCCTTATCCTGTCGGTACCGTCCACAATGCGGGAGTTGCCAAACGTAGCGGCAAGTATATTATGCTGTTTCGCTCCCACAAATACAATGGCCGCTCTATTATCGGTAAAGCTGTAAGTGATGATGGATATGATTTTGAGGTGGATGAGGAGCCATTTATGACACCGGCAGAAGAGGGTGTATTCGCTGAATATGAGGCTTTTGGTGTCGAAGATCCTCGAATATGTCCTTTCGAAGATCACTATCTAATCTGCTACAGTGCATATTCCAAATATGGGGTTCGTATAGGGTTGGCCCGTACCGATGATTTTGAAACGCTGGAACGACTCGCCTTTATCAGTCAGGCCGATATGCGCAATGTGGTAATTTTTCCTGAGAAAATTGGCGGGCGTTATGTACGGCTGGATCGTCCGCATTCTGAAATTAATCCGTGGTCAATATGGATTTCGTACTCAACAGATCTGCTGCATTGGGGAGAATCAAAACTGGTTATCGAACCACTTACCTACCACTGGGATGAAATGAAAGTAGGACCCGGCGCTCCGCCCATCAAAACGGAGCAAGGATGGCTGAATATCTATCACGGTGTTTTTGAAACGATGGCCGGGGCAGTGTATCGACTGGGTGCAGCACTGCATAAATTGGATGACCCATCTGAATTGGTGGGCATAGCGGATCCATGGATCCTACGACCTGAAGATCCCTGGGAACGAACCGGGTATGTACCCAACGTTGTTTTTACCTGTGGAACAATACCCGAGTCTGATGACTCTGTTAAAATATACTGGGGAGGGGCCGATACCGTTATGTGTGTTGGAACAGCTCAACTCAGTGAGCTGGTTCAGCTTTGCATCGATCAGCCGCGAACAAATAATTCATCTGTTTAATCAAAAACTTTTTTTAGAAAGAATGGGAAAAACATCCACGAAACTTGAGGTAAAACGTAAGGATCATGTCATAGAACGGGATATTTCCCGGGTTATTTGTCGTTTACTCATCCATGGAGGAAACCCGGCAAGAGTAAAAAATATTTACTATCGTATTCTTAAACTGGGCGATTCGGAAACCACAAAATTACTCAACAAGGTTTTGGATGAATTTGCCGAAAGGCATAAAAATATCCGGGAGACGTTCCACCGGTATTATGAAAAAGTAAGGGCTTATATACCGTCTCAGAACGGAGCACCTTTAAATCGAGACCGCAAGCTGTTGATCGGGGCCTATTTTTCGATGGAATACTCCCTGGAGTCTGCAGCGCTTTTCAATCCCTCGATTGTCCCCCATC
>NZ_JBEPWZ010000070.1:0-12146 GCF_041642155.1 Fodinibius sp. | reverse complement strand
TCCCGCGCAAAGGCTATGGCGATCCGGCGGCCGATACCCCGGCTCGCCCCGGTTATTACGACAGAATGAGTTTCCTGGGATGACAAGAGTGTTAAGTTTAGGTGAGTTAGAGTTGGTTGATTGACTGTTTGGTATTTTGCGTAATCGGGGTAATACGGGCAGGTATCGGTAGTCCCGACAAACAAATAACGGATAACGAACCCGCTACCGCACGCCCATAAATTTGTGTGTCTGCAAGCTGATGCCCCACTTGGGATGTTCCTTCACATAGTCGATGATCAGCTCCACGGCACCCTCCTTTTCCCATTCAGGCTGAAGCAAAAGCTGGGTGCTTTCGGGACATTTTTCGGCGTTCTTCTCGGCCCATTCCAGATCTTTACGGGTCAGTACCACGACTTTTAGCTCATCCACATAGGGAAAAATATCGTCGATGGGCTCCTTAAAGCGCTTCGGGGACAGGGTAATCCAGTCCAGGTAGCCGGACAAGCGAGAGGACCCGCTTGTTTCGATGTGCGTTTGGATCCCGGCCTGTTTCAGCTTGAACGTCAGCGGATCCAAATCATGCAACAGGGGCTCTCCCCCCGTAATAACGGCAAATTCCGCCCCGCTGTCTTTAGCCCGCTCTACGAGATTTCCCACTGTCTCGCGGGGATGGGCGTCTTCATCCCAGCTTTCCCTGACATCGCACCACCAGCAGTTGACGTCACAACCCGCCGTGCGAATAAAGTAAGCCGGACGTCCGCTGTGCGCACCTTCGCCCTGGATGGTATAGAAATCCTCCATCAGCGGGTATTCCACCGCATTCATCTCATCGGTAATAATTAGCGCCTCCAGCTGGTCCCGTGATTTAAACATGTAACAAGTTTCGTCTTTATTATCTGTGCGCCTAAAAATAGCCATTATTTAAGATAATTAGAACCGTTAAATCACATCTTGTCTTAATGAAGGATCCTTGCTATCATAAGTACGTAATACAACCGCCGGTAAACTGTAGCTATTCATCAGGTCAACCTATAAAAAAATTCAAGGACATGCGTACTCTACCATCGAGTACTATCTCGGGGAATAGTTCTTTATTTCACAATACCCCTTATTCCTCATCCTCGGTATATTCCACCCAGCAGGTATCCGTTTCCCAAATCGTAATATGTAAATGGATACCTTCGGGGATACGACGTTTCGTTTCTTTATATATAAATTCTGCAATACGTTCGGCAGTGGGATTGACAGGCAACTCCTCATTGAGCACCGCGTGATCCAGTCCCCCTTTTTCGGATCCCTTCGCCGCCCATTTCAGTTCATGGAAATCACATACCATATCCGCCCGGTCCAAATACTTCGAGGGATTGAGTTTTTTCGACTTTGCCGCTATATGCACTTTGTAACTGTGTCCATGCATGCGTCCGCATTTCCCGTCATATTCCTCCAGGAAGTGAGCCGCGTCAAATTTGAATTCGGTATGCAGCGTCCATGTGGGCATATTGATTATTCCTTGTCATTATATATTCAGAGGAGTTTGAAAGACCAGTCCCGAAGCATCGGGAAAGATCAAGGCCAGAGGGTAAATTGGTATCGCAGCATATAGCCTCTCTGTGCGGATTTCAACCGATCGGTAACACAGGCATTGGACAAAGACCGGTATTGCAAAGCCCTCAATATATGATTTTCACTCATTGCTTTTCCCTTTTCTCTTCTCCTTGCTTTTGCTAAACATCCACTCATAGAGCGTCGGATCGCGGTAGGCCTGGACCCAGGCCTCAACATGTCCCGCATCCGGGTACTCGGTATACCCCGGGCTCCCGCCCGCCAGTTGAATCGCCTCGACCATCGTCCGCGAGTACCGGACATCCACCGCCTGGTCTTCTGTCCCATGAAAAACCCATATCGGCATCTCTTTCAACAAAAAGGCCCGGGCGGCGTCCCCGCCCCCGCAGATCGGTACCGCCGCGGCAAACTTGCCGGGAAATCGTTCAATCAGGGCAAATGTTCCGAATCCCCCCATCGACAGTCCCGTCACATACAGCCGATCGGCATCTACCGCATACTCCTCCTGCAGCCGCTCGAGCAGCTCGATCGTCAGCTGCATCGGCTCAGTAGGCGTCTCGCGCATGGGAGCCACAAATGAAGAAGAAATAGAATCGCTGTCCAGGTCGAGCCAGGACCAGTATTCGCCTTCCGGCACCTGGGGCGCCACGACAAAAGCGGGATACTGCTTCCTGAAACCGGGGTCCGCAAAATGATGGACGCCCCATTTGAGCTGGCTGAAGTTATCGCTGCCGCGCTCCCCAGCCCCGTGCAAAAACAACACCAGCGGGTAGGACTTGCTCGAATCGTAGTCGGCGGGCTTCATCATGCGATAGTTGAGCTCATTGCCCTCCCCGTTCTCATAGGTATGGGCCTTAAAGTCGGTGATCTGGGCCATGGAAACAGCAGGTAAGCTGATTAACAGTAACAAACCCGGGAATAATACTTTATTTACATTCATAATTCATTTGTCATTCATTACATATTCCGGCGATACTTCCCGCCTACCTCATACAGGGCTCCGGATATTTGTCCCAATGAAGCCACCTTGACAGTCTCCATCAGTTCTTCAAAGATGTTGCCGTCCGCCCGGGCCACCTGCTTGAGCCGCGCGAGGGCTTCCGCCGCTTCCTCTTCATTGCGATCCCGGAAGGACTGCAGGCTGTCGATCTGCTGCTCCTTCTCCTCCGTGGTAGAGCGGATGAGATCCACTTCTTTGTCCTCTTCAGCGTGCTCACCCTCTTCACTTCGGAACGTGTTCACCCCGACAATGGGAAGCTCTCCGCTGTGCTTTTTGGATTCATAGCGCAGGCTTTCATCCTGGATCTTGCCCCGCTGGTACATGTGCTCCATCGCCCCCAGGACGCCCCCCCGTTCCGTCAGACGATCGAATTCGGAGAGTATCGCCTCCTCCACCAGGTCGGTCATCTCCTCGATAAAATAGGAGCCCTGGTTGATGTTCTCGTTCCTGGCGGTGCCCATCTCCTTGTTGATAATAAGCTGGATGGCCAGGGCGCGGCGGACCGACTCCTCGGTGGGCGTCGTGATGGCCTCGTCATAGGCATTGGTGTGCAGGGAGTTACAGTTGTCATAAACGGCCAGGAGCGCCTGCAGCGTAGTGCGGATATCGTTAAACTGTATTTCCTGGGCGTGCAGCGAGCGTCCGCTGGTCTGGATATGGTATTTCAGCTTCTGGGAACGCTTGTTCGCCCCGTATTTTTCCCGCATCGCCACCGCCCAGATGCGCCGCGCCACCCGGCCGATCACCGCGTACTCCGGGTCAAGTCCGTTGCTGAAAAAGAAGGACAAATTATGGGCAAAGGTATCGATATCCATGCCGCGGGAGAGATAATATTCCACGTAGGTAAAGCCGTTGGCCAGCGTAAACGCGGCCTGGGTGATCGGGTTGGCCCCGGCCTCCGCAATATGATAGCCCGATATGGATACCGAATAATAATTGCGCACCTCGTGGTCCGTAAAATACTGCTGGATGTCCCCCATCATCTTCAGGGCAAATTCCGTCGAGAAGATACAGGTATTCTGGGCCTGGTCCTCTTTGAGGATATCGGCCTGTACGGTGCCGCGCACCACCGAAATCGTCTCCTCCCTGATGCGGTTATACGTCTGCTCGTCGACCAGCCGGTCGCCGGAGACACCCAGCAGTCCCAGGCCCAATCCGTCACTGGTCCCGGGCAGCTCGCCCCGGTACTGCGGGGGAGCCGCGCCCTGCTCATCGAAATGCTTTTGAATCTTTTGGCGGGCCTCTTCCCACTGCCCGTTTTCTTTCAGGTATCGCTCCACTTCCTGGTCGACCGCGGCATTCATAAACATCGCCAGGATCATCGGGGCGGGACCGTTAATGGTCATGGATACCGAGGTCTTTCCGGAGGTCAGCTCAAAGCCCGAATACAGCTTCTTCATATCATCCAGCGTACAGATACTGACCCCCGAATTCCCGATCTTCCCGTAGATATCGGGGCGATGGTCCGGGTCTTCCCCGTACAGGGTCACCGAATCAAAAGCCGTAGAAAGGCGGGCGGCCGGCATCCCCTCGCTCAGGTAATGAAATCGTTTGTTGGTACGTTCGGGCGTCCCTTCCCCGGCAAACATGCGGGTAGGGTCCTCCCCCTCGCGCTTGAAGGGAAACACCCCGGCGGTAAAGGGGAAATAGCCCGGCAGGTTTTCTTTGAGTGCGAATTTCAGCTGTTCTCCCCTGTGCCGGGTTTTGGGCAGGGCTACGCGGGGGACCTGCAGTCCGCTCAGCGACTCGCGGAACATTTCGTTTTTAAAGGTTTTATCCCGTATCTGCACCTCCACCTGTTCCTGCCGGTACTGTTCATACAGCTCATCCCACTCCTCCAGAATCTTCCGGCACCTTGCGTCCAGCTCACCGAGCCAGTGCTCGCGCATCTTTTCAAGCTTCTCCCTGAAGCCGGCTTCTCCTCTCCCTTCTCCATCTCCTTCCGAGTCCCACTTCTCTGCCTGCTCGAGCGTCCCCTCCACCTGGTGTAGCCGGTCGGCCGCCTCCACCTGCTCTTCGGTCCACCGATGATAGTCGCGTACGGTTTCTGAAATTTCCGTCAGGTAGCGCTGGCGTTTGCCCGGGATAATCGCCTGGGTCTGCAGATCCTCCGCCGGCTCGGGGTTGGTATAAATCGCCGGCTCCCAATCCAGCCGGTAGTAGTCGTTAATCTCATTGACCAGCGCTTTAAAGAGACGATTCACCCCCTTGTCGTTAAACTGGGCCGCAATAGTCGGATACACCGGCATATCACCCGCATCGAGCTCCCACGCCCCGCGATTTCGTTTCATCTGCTTGCGGACGTCCCGAAGCGCATCGAGGGAGCCTTTCTTCTCAAATTTATTAAGTACGACGAGATCCGCCAGGTCCAGCATGTTAATTTTCTCGAGCTGGGTAGCCGCCCCATACTCGCTGGTCATCACATACAGCGAAATATCGGAAATATTGACGATCTCCGTATCCCCCTGACCGATGCCGCTGGTTTCCACAAGGACCAGATCGAAGCCGGCCGCTTTGCACATTTCGATCGCTCCCGTAACGGACGTGCTGGTCGCCCGGTTGGAGGTGCGGGTGGCGAGACTCCGCATATAGACCCGGTCCGGGTCCAGGTTGTTCATTCTGATGCGGTCGCCCAGCAGGGCACCGCCGGTTCGTATTTTCGAAGGATCAACGGAGATGACGGCGATGCTCAGCTCCTCGAATTCTGTCAGAAAACGAAGGATCAATTCATCGGTTAGGGAGCTCTTTCCGGCCCCGCCCGTGCCCGTAATGCCGATGACCGGTATGGGGGCAGCGGTCTCCGGCGGCGACACCGGCTCGCCTTGTCCATCCAGCAGCTTGCCGTCCCGGAAGCTGATCATCTCATCGTGCCCGTTTTCAAGGGCCGAAATACAGCGGCCCATGATCTTGTGATCTTTCTTGCGGATCCGGCCGACGTCGACCTCCTCCAGTTTGGCCGTGTCAAAATCGCACTGCTCCAGCATGTAATTCACCATCCCCTGCAATCCCATGGTACTGCCATCTTCAACCGAGAAAATCCTGCTCACGCCATAATCGTGCAACTCCCGGATTTCCTCTTCGACGATGACCCCCCCGCCCCCGCCGAACACCCTGATATGCGAGGCACCGCGCTCGGCCAGCAAATCGACCATATATGTAAAGTATTCCATATGTCCCCCTTGATACGAGCTGACGGCAATGCCCTGGACATCCTCCTGGATAGCACAGTCCACGATCTCCCGCACCGACCGGTTGTGTCCCAGGTGAATAACTTCGGTACCGCTGCTCTGCAAGATACGACGGATGATATTGATGCTGGCATCATGTCCGTCAAAGAGACTGGCAGCCGTCACAAAACGGATCGGGTGATCCGCTTTATAGATATCGGCCTGACGGTCGCCGGTTTTCTCTTTCGTTTCAGCGGCAGCGGGGGATTTTATTTCCGGGGAACCCTCGCCATCGGTTTCGGACTTTTTTTCCGGTGTCATCGTATCTTCAGACATAGGTTATGTTTTTGGCGTCGATTTTTTAGTCTTATGGCTTCACATCGAAAGATCATCATGCTTTTTACTACCATTCCTTCGATCAGTCGAAATCAATCCCCTGACGTTTCATGCCGGAACCGGTACCAGCGTGATTCAGGACCTGCCGGATCACCTGCTTCCTGCTTGCCTGTCTCCGACTATTTCGGATAGCCCTATCTGGTGCCTTTCTAACGCCCCAGGTACTATAAATATTGAATTGAAAAAGTAGTACAGGAATATAGCTGTAGCGCTATCTATAAACGTTCAACAGTCAGCAGCCTTCTGTAAGATAAGAAATTCACAGCTTTTTATTGAGCCGAAATCGTCTGACGTTCCCTGCGTCTCCTACATCCGGCAAGCCCCTGTCGGTCGGTTATTTGATCCTTATTATTGGCTGGAACCTATTTTTGAAGCTATGGACCGGAGGTCCCTTCCTGCCTTTGCTTCTCCTTCAGGGATGGTCCCTCTATCTTTCCGCTCAGCGGATTTGAAAACCCGCCGGACACCAACCGGGCAAGGTTTGAGAGGGTACGCGGCATGCCCAGGCCGGCGGGACAAACGAGATAGTTCGGTCTCCACTCCGGGTGGAATTTCTCCTTATAGGCGCGAACCGTCCTGTAGCCGTAAAGATTCTCGCCATAGGTGTACACAAAATTCGCCACCGTATTCCAACGGGAGGAAAAAAAGTGCTCATCCCTGCCCGAAAAGGGCGCCATCCCCAGGTTAAACCACTGGTATCCCTGCTTGCGTCCCCATACCATCGCTTCCACCATCATGAAATCAATTATGCGATGAGGCACCTGCGACCGGTAGCGCAGCAGATCGGTAGAGATCTCCTCCTGACGGCCACTTCGCAAAATATTGGAGAACGCCACCGGACGTCCCCCTTTCCGGACCAGGGCGATCGGAAAGTTTTCCAGGTATTGTTCATTAAAATGACCGACGGCAAAACCGTTCTCCCGTCGCTTCCGGTTTTTCATATTTTCGTCTGAAATCCTTCGCAAGGTAGACATCATGGCGGAGGCCTGTCCGGGGGGGAGCAGTTCCCACTGATACCCGGCCTCCGCCATCTGCCGATGGTTATCCCTGACAGCGGGATCTGGACTTGTTTCATCAAAAGAGGTGAGGTCGACCCGTCCCTCTTCCCCGATATTGAAGAAGGTAAGCCCCAGATCCATATAGTACTCCAGGTAATTGCTGCCCACCTGGTAAAAAACGGGCTTCGCCTGGGACTCCGAACAATGTTCATAGAACTGCCAAATCAGTTCTTCCGCCTCTTCCGGGGGCCCCACGGGATCGCCAAGCACAATCCAGCTTCGTCCCTCTCTCCTGAACATCACAAACGAGCGGCGGGATTCGCTGAAGAGCAGCTCTTTGTCCCCAAGCAGCGCGAGGTTACTCAACACCCGGTCCGATTCAGCAATAATTTCTTTGGCCCGGTCGATCTTATTACCGGCAACAGAGATATCGGGACGGTTGGGACGCAAAAGCTTGATCAACCCGATGATAACGGCGAAGCCAAAGGCCGCCACCATTGCGCGCAGGTAGCGCGGTGCATCGCCCGTCAGGGTAAACTCCCACCAGAGATCACTTTGATACTCCACATGCTGGTAGGCGAATGCCCCAAGCCAGGCCGCACTGATAAGTACCATAAATATCAACGTCAGCCATTGCGCGGAATACCGGCCGGAGAAGAGAGAAGTTTTGCGGTGAAACTCTTTGCGGCAAGAGATCAGGGCCGTTAACATCACAGCCAGTATGGAGGCTTCCTCGTAATCGGCCCCCTTCAGCAGGGAAAAAAGGATACCGAACACAAGCAGTCCCACCGTCAGATGATAAGCGGCATCCACCCGGCGCTGCAGGGCGCCGGCCAACACCAGCAGGGCCGCCCCTACCAGACTTGCAAAAAAATGAGACATCTCAATGACCGGCAGCGGAATGGCATGCTGAAGCCACTGCATCCTCGGTACTTCCGAAGGCAGAGCGCCCGAAAAAAGCAGAATAGCGCCCCCGATAAATACCGAAAAACTCAGGACATGCGGCACGACCCGGGGCACCCAGTCCGTCGCTTTTTCGCCCAATTGCTGAACCGCCTCCCGGTTCACCTGGTACTCCTGGTAGCCCAGTACGATCAACGCCACCAGCAGGGGAAGAATGTAATAAATGATGCGATAGACGACTAAAATGCCGAGCACCTGCGAGGCCGGCATGAAGTTGGACAGGTAGAGCAGCATCACCGATTCAAATACCCCCAGTCCCCCGGGCACCTGGCTGAAAAGTCCCGCTATCTGAGCGAGCAGGAAGATTCCTACAAAACTGAAAAAACTGATTTCCCCTCCCGGGAGCAGTACATACAAAACCGCGGCCGCCATCAGCCAGTCGACCGAAGCGATCGCTACCTGCTTCACCGCCAGTTTCAGGTTGGGAAAGGTGAAGGACCAGTCGTTATAGGTGAGCTCCTTTCGGACCTTCGCGCTGGCCCAGACATACCCCACGACCATCATCAGCAGCAGAATGCCCAGGACCCGAAACGACAGGTAGGGGATCACGACCTCGCCGGGCATCTCAGGAGTGGCAAACAGCAGAGCCAATCCTCCCACGGCACAGAAACCGATCCAGAGCGTGAAAGCGCTAAAGCCGACAATCTGGGTTACCTGCATGCCTGAAAATCCCCAGGCCGAGTAAATCCGGTACCGGATCGATCCCCCGGTAAGGAGCGCCATTCCCATATTATGACTGAACGCATAGCCCACATAGCCAGCCCGTATGATTTTGCCCGCTTCCAGCCGCTCCCCGATATACTCCAGTCCCAGCGCATCGTAGCCCGTGAGAATGACGTAACTCAGAAATGAGAGGAACAGGGAGATCAGGATATAGAGATTCGGGATCTCCGAGAGCTGGGCGGTGATCTCAGAGATCTGGTAATGCCGCAGCTCCTGGTCCAGGTACCAGAGGGCGAAGCCGAAAAAAATAATGCTGATAAACGGCGTTAACTTTTTAAGAATCTTCTTCATCAAAAACCGTAAGAGGTTATGCTGCTTGAATTACCGTGAAAAAGAGATCGTCAGATCGCCCGTCATGCCTTCTTCCACCGGAACCTCCCGCTGGATGAAGTATGGTTCGGGGGCCCGGAAAGGCGAAACCTGGCCAAAATCCCATTGCCCGTTCCCGTTTTGGTCCCGGTAAGCGATGACCGTATAATTGAGCGCCGGCAGCGAACCGATTTCGGCCTCGCCGGTAAAGACTGTATCCCGCCTGATATCCGATTCTTCATTCCTGATTTGTAGGACAATGTCCTCTTCCCCCGTCGTATCTTCCGTTGCCACATGGAGATTCCCCAACTGGGATTTATTCCAGATCCGGGGCTGTAGCTTGCGGTAATCCTCAATAATAGGATCCCAAATCCGCAGTTCGTAATCCATTTTTTCCTGCCAGAGGGTGTCCGGGGCGATCTTTAAGATATTATCCCGGATTTCCACCCTTGGCCACGACTCCACCAGCTCCGATCCCTCCACCACCTTCAGAGAATCACGTATTATCGGTTCCTCAATAGGCTTTGCGTAAATGACTTCCACGGTGTCGGCGGGATAATAGCCGGTCAGGTTATTGCGGGTGATAATGCGCTGTATCGTGGTATCTTCCTGGGCCGACCCGGTAAACGTCTGGGAGTATTCGGCCACTCCGTTGCCGGCTTCATCTACAATCCCCCGGGTATCGAGGGAGTAGCTTTGCGATTCTGACAATGCCTGCTCGCTGTGGGCAAACAGGACGAAAGGATCATCCGGCGTGACATAAAGCGGGACGGCTTCTGTCAGGGCATTCCCGAGGGTATCCGTGACCGTAAGGGCCGAGCTGTCCGTCAGCTGGATATTCTCGCTGAAGCGCATCCGCATTCGCTGCGATGAAAAAAGTCCCACGCCCTGCAACACAGGCTTCGTCGTATCAACAGCCGTCACAAAGATCGTCCCCAGCGTATCTTCCCCGGCTTTGGCAAGCTCCATAAATTCCCTGTTAAAAGGCTGGGCTCGCTCCTGCTCGGGCTCCCATATTTTATTGCGGTTGCGGTCGTCCACCCAGAAGGCTTTGTACCGGCCCGGGCTCAGGTATTCAAACTGGAAAGAGCCGCTGGTATCCGTGGAAGCGATATAGTTGGCTGTCCGGGTGAGGTCCACCGGCTCGCGGTATAGCAAAATACGCTGATCTTCATTGCCTTCCCCCGTCCCGGCATCAATCACACGACCAAAAAGCTTGCCCTCGTCGATCTCGGGTCCCGTCGAGACCGCTGTTTTATGCGGGGATGCCATATCATTTCCGTTCGTATCCTGAAGATCCGTTTCTATGGTTACAATCAGCGTGGTGGAATCCGGGATCTCCCGGGTGAATACCACCTCCACCGACTTGCGTCCCCAGTCCAGCTCATACTCGATGCCGATATCCGGTTCCACCACGATCGCCTGCGGCAGGGAGGAACGCTCCACGAACTCCGAAAAATGAAAGACAATACTGCGTTCGCTGAAATTCGTAGTGCCGGTCTCCGGCTCGGTTCTGACAATAGTGGGACCTTCCTCGTCCCGCGGACCGCCCGTAGGTGAGGAGGGGGTGGCGCAGGCGCAGAACAGAAGCGCGACGGCCAGCGCCGGACCAATTAAAACCGCTGTCATCTGATGGTTATTCACTGAATGGTCATTCCTTCATTTTCTATTTCCCGTCAAAGATACAAATTTTTCGATCTCTTTTTGACTGATAATCAAAGGGGCAGATTCCCGATGGAAGATGACAGAGCAGTCAAAATTCAGAATCCAGCATTCCAAATACGAGATAAAAGAGAAACAGGTTATCAAGATTAACAATTGCAATAGCTCCATTTATCCATCGGACTGCATAGTTAACCAATCATCGGTGTACCTATTTAAGACAAGCTCCGAACCCAGGTCTTTCTCCTTCATAAAGACCTGTGCAAAACCGTTGTTTTGCCCAATCTCTGCATATTCGCGATTTCAACATCCTCACCTGTAGTCTATATAATATACTCTGCATAATATACTCTGCGGTTTTGAAATCGCTCAGGGGTTGGTATTTCCCGATGCTTCGGGACTGGCTTTTCAAAGACCTCTCATACTTTAAAACTTTGAACTTCACGATCTTAACACCAAAAACACAACGGAATAGTTACATCTTATCCGTTGTATTATGTATCTTGACAAAAACATAATTTAATACACTGCTAATATGAACCTCGTTCATCCCCGAAAACAACCGTCTCTGCTGGAACACCCCGCTATCTACACTGATTTTTATGAACTGACAATGGCGCAGGGCTATTTTCTGGCGGGACGAAAAGATGAACGGGCGTGCTTCGACTATTTTTTCCGGGACCTGCCGTTTGACGGGGGCTATGTCGTCTTTGCCGGATTGTCGGATCTGCTTGCGATCCTCGATGATTTCCGGTTTCACGGAGATGAACTGGATTACCTGTCCGAGCAGGGATTCCGGGAAGAATTTTTGCGTTACCTGCGGGATTTCCGGCTCAAGATTGATGTGATGGCGCCGCGGGAAGGCGAGCTCGTCTTTCCCTATAGTCCCATTCTGCGGGTGGAAGGCTCAATCATAGAAACGCAGCTGCTGGAAACCCTGATCCTTAATATTCTCAACTTCGAATCACTTATTGCCACCAAGGCTTCGCGCATGAAGTATGCCGCGGGCGACCGCAAGGTGATCGACTTCGGACTTCGCCGGGCGCAGGGCTACGGCGGGATACAGGCCAGCAAGGCCGCCATCATAGGAGGAGCGGAAGCCACCTCTAATACCTATTCCTCTTTTGTACACGGCACTCCTGCCAGCGGGACGATGGCCCATTCGTGGATTCAGTCGTTTGAGGATGAGCTCACCTCTTTCCGGAAATATGCGGAATTCTATCCCGATAGCTGTATCCTGCTGGTGGATACCTACAGTACCCTCGAAAGTGGAATACCGAATGCCATCACCGTGGCCAAAGAGCTGGAAGAGAAGGGACACCGCCTGAAGGGAATCCGGCTCGACAGCGGGGACCTGGCCTACTTTGCCCGCAAGGCGCGAAA
>NZ_JBEPWZ010000069.1:0-12265 GCF_041642155.1 Fodinibius sp. | reverse complement strand
GGTCGGCAATGGGATCGAAGACCTCCAGGAATCGCATCACCTCACCCTCAACATCATTTAAACGCCGCTTATGCGTAATGGACCGGTGGAATTTGAAACAAAATTTAAAGCCGTCTGGAGTGACTTTGCCCCACTTTTTTAAGGTCTGCTCGTCCGGGATGTTGTAAAAAGTCGTATTCCCCTCTACGGCATTAAAGACGGATGCATATTGCGCTAAGAAATCACTCTGTTTTGCATCATCGGTAAAGAAGTTACCCACCCAGTCTCGCAGGCTCCAACCCGTGCACCCGATATGATATTTTGTGATCGCCATGTGTTCGGACTCATTGAACAGATATACATATGATACATTATATATACGATATATACGACTAACCCGCCGGCATCTCCCATCCCGAAGGACCGAAGTTCCTGCTGAACACGGGCAATGCTAAGGGAATTTGCAAAATTCACCTCTACCGATCAACAGCCGTTTTGTTTAACAGCTATCCAACATTAAAAACGAATCGTATGCTCTATTCATTTGCAGGGGACTCGCGTTCTTCGGGGGGCTGCCTGACAGATTCGATCGGGAACGTACAGCGGATACCGGTGGTAAATGTTTCCGAATCAGGCAGCATCGATACCGTAAATACACCTCCCATCAATTCCACCCGGTGCTTCATGATCCGCAGCCCCATCCCTTCACTGTCTTTTTCGGCGGAGGAAAACCCGATTCCGTTGTCGTTGACCTCTAAACACAACCGTTCCTCTACTTCGTTGATCGTGACTAAAATTCGATCGGCCTCGCCGTGGACCGAGGCGTTTTTAATGGCTTCCTGGGTAATATGGTACAAATGCGTGGACAGTTCCCGGTTTGTAATTTGACTCAGGATGCCGTTGGTATTCAGGGTGCAATTTATCTCGTGAATTTCCTGCGACCGCCTCATCAGTAGGTGAAAAGCATGTGAAACGCCTTCTTCTTCAACGTCGATCGGAATGATATCGTGACTTACGTTTCTAATGTTCTCAATCTGTATGTCGATGAGATTATTTATATCGGTAAGAATAGAAGAGGTTTCGCCACGGTTATCGGCGGCGGACAGTTGAGCCTTAACTTCATTCACCAGAATCTTTATGGATACGAGTATCTGGGCCAGGTTGTCGTGCAGGTATGCCCCGAGTTCCCACCGTTCCGAGAGACTGTTGCTCAGGATTTCCCGCTGCAACCGGTTACCGCGTTCCACCTCTTTGGTAAGTTGTTCCTCCACTTTCTTAAGCTGGGTAATATTCACGAATGTGAGTACGACCCCGTCCATTTTGTTAGCCACCGTGCGATAGGGACGTATCCGCATAATGTATTGACGGTCATCCTCGTCCGAAACGATCTTTTTAATTGTTTCCAGGCTATCCTTACTTTGGTCGATATCCTTTAATACCGATTTATAGTTGAGCTGATGGGTGATATGCCTGAAAAGACGTCCCACATCAGCGGGAATCAGGTTAAAGAGGTCGGTAGCTGCCTCCGTATAAAACTGCACGTGGTTATCTCTATCAACGAAGATAGTGGCGATTTCAGTAGCCTCCATCAGGTTTTTGAAGTTACTGTTCGCCTCATCAAGCTTTTCAATTTTATGTTCGAGCTCCGCATTTACGCTTTTGAGCTCCTCATTTACCGACTGCAACTCCTCTTTACTTGTTTCGAGCTGTTCGGTCGTGGATCTCAGCTCTTCATTCATCGACTGGAGTTCCTCGTTCGACGCATGGAGTTCTTCGTTAGAGGTCTCATACTCCTCAATGGTTATGTGAAGCTGCTCCCGGGTATATTCCAGCTCTTTCTCGAGGGCTGCGACAACATCCGACTCTTCATCAACAGTTTCAAACGCCCGGGGGTACTCATGGACAGACGCAGGGACTTCCATAAAAACAATATGGATTAATCCCTCCGGAGCCTTCGGTTCGACGATCTTTCGAACGACCACCTTGCAAAAACGGGAAGCGTCGTTACCGTTGAACCGCACTTTTTTAGAGCTCAGCGTGTTGTCATCCTGTTTTATCTGGAACAGCAGACGACTGAGCACTTTGCGCAATTCCGGGACCACCATTTTTAAAATATTCTGGCTCGGTTCTCCCCCCGAATATTTGAGAAAACGATCAATGTCCGAAGTAGCATGCAGTACCTCCTGGTTTGCGTTAACAATGACACTGGCGGGTTCATACTGTTTGAACAACAGCCGGTGGTGAAGATCCTCAATACTAAGCTGCTGTCCGGGCTCCCCTTTTTTCGCTCGGGGTGAAGTGGAATGCAAGCCTTCTGTGGAAAGGGGATAGCGCGGGAGCCGAATCCTGGATTTTGATACAGTACTTTGCCGGTAGATCTGGTACCGGCTGTTAACAGTGTCAAACAGTTCTGTGGCTTTCAGTATGGAATCCGACATCCCCAGGAACAGCCATTGTTCCGGTTTCAAAGCATAGTGGAAAAGGTTAAATACTTCCGACTGTAATTCGCGATCCAGATAAATCAAGAGGTTCCGGCAGCTAATCATGTCAAGCTTTGAAAACGGGGGGTCCTTAAGCAGGTCGTGATCCGCAAACAGTATCATACTCCTTATGGTTGGTTTCACCCGGTACATCGTCCCCTCTTTGAGGAAATGCTGTTCAAGCCGTTCACTTGTGATATCAGTCGCAACAGACTGCGGGTACCGGCCCTTGCGTGCCGTATCAAGCGCCTCCTCGTCGATATCGGTAGCAAAAAGCTGGATCGCCGGGGGACTGTCGAGGGACTGGGCATGTTCATGCAACAATAGAGCCAGGGAGTAGGCTTCTTCCCCTGTCGCACACCCGGGTATCCATACGCGCAGGCTGTCTTTGGAACTCTTGTCTTCAAAAAGCTTAGGGATAACCGTCTCCTGCAGTTCCTGGAAAGCCTCCCGATCCCGGAAGAAGTTGGTCACGCTGATAAGCAAATCTTTAAATAACGCCCTTATTTCGGGAGGATGCTGACTGATATACTCCAGGTAGGCGGGGAGCGTGCGTATCCGATGTACCCTCATGCGGCGCTCAAGCCTGCGAAGTACCGACGACTGTTTATACCGGGTAAAATCATGTCCCGTTTTTTCATTTAGTTTAGATAAAATATCTCTTAATACGTGCGTTTCATTTTCCGGCAGCTCCCCAGAATCCGGAATGTTAATCTGCTTAAGACTCTCCTTATAATTCACCAGATGGGCCGGAATCTCCTTCAAAGGCAAGACCAGGTCCACCAAGCCGGTTTGGACCGCACTGCGCGGCATGCCATCATACCCGGCCTCTCCGGACTCCTGGGTTATTACGATGCCTCCATACTCCTTTACGGTTTTTAGCCCAATGCTACCGTCGCTGCCCGTACCGGACAAGATGACGCAGGCCGAATAGTGGCCTTTGGCTTTACCGAGCGAACGAAAAAACAGGTCAATCGTCGTAAGTTGTTTGTTATTCTTTTCACTGTCGGCAAGTACCAGGTACCGATCTTGCAGGGTCAAAAGACTGCCCGGCGGGATAACATAGACGTGATCCGCTTTTATCGGGGTTCGACCCGTAACCTGCAGAACCGTCATTGAGGTGTGCTCCTGGAGCAACCTGGCAACGCTGCTCTCATGATCAGGCGAAAGGTGTATAATAACGACAAACGCCATGCCCGGGGAATCCGGCATCGCTTCGAAAAAAGCAGATAAGGCTTCGAGCCCCCCCGCAGAAGCTCCGAGTCCGACGACCAAGGGATCTTCATTCTTTCTTTCATCTTCTGAATGTAGTACCATTGATCAGTTATCTGCCGTTTTCGTTTCAAAGAAGGGATGGCATTCTTCCTTTTAGAGAATTTCTGATTCAGAAGATAATAAAAAATTGACCCATCTACATTGAATAGCAAAAAAAATAAACTGTTTATTATATTTTTATATAGTAAAAAATCGCACTTATGACTTAATTTTATTATATTTAATCCGATAAATTAGTACGTAATATGTGAATAACTGCTACAAAAAAGGATAATTCCATTTTGAGGGAATGACCGGGGCACTATCACAAAAAGTAAGGAACCGGGTTTGAGTATAATTATTATAATTACATATAATGAGTTAGACCGTTCAAACCCTTTTTTACTGAACATCAAGACACCAAAAGTCAATAAAAATGATAAAGATAATTATAGCAGATGATCATCCCCTGATACGCGAAGGAATAAAGAGAGTAATCCAGGCAGAACCTGATATAGAAGTAATTGGGGAAGCTAAAAACGGGCAGGAGGCTATGGAACTCCTGCGAGAGAAAACTCCTGATATTTTACTTTTAGATATCACGATGCCCGGTAAAAATGGGCTCGAGTTACTCGAACAAATCACTGAGCAGTATTCAACGTTGAAGGTACTCATACTAAGCAATCATCCTGAAAAACGATTTGCCGTGCGAGCGCTAAAGGCGGGTGCGTACGGGTATTTGACCAAATTAAGCTATTCTGATGAATTGATAACAGCTGTTCGCAGGATTACCTCTCAAAACCGAAAATACATTACCGATGATGTGGCCGAACAACTGGCTTCCCAGGTGGATATCACCAATGGAAATTACGTACATGAAAAGCTGTCGAACCGGGAATTCCAGGTTTTATGCATGATCGCATCGGGGCAATCCGTTTCGGAGATTGCGGAAGAGTTCTCACTGAGCCCCCAAACCATCCACACCTACCGGACCCGCATCAAGGAAAAAATGAACCTGGAGTCTAACGTGGAGATGACTCATTATGCTATTGAAAACGACCTGATAGACGGATGATCTTAGATCACGTTATGCAGGCAATTGTGGAACTATTTTATATTTAATTCATACGAGACAGTAGGGCATAATATCAATACAACACTATGAATCCACTGTGGGAATTCTCTGGGGTTACCAAAAAATCGAGACAGCTGAATCTTCCTACATATGAATCCCCGAAAATAACCATCTCAGAACTGGAAAATTAACAAACCGGCGCGACCAAAGGGTTTGGATGTATGATCCTTACACATATACATTTGATGTCTGTGGAACCATACGTACTTACCCACTCGAACTGATTGTTAAACGGTAGAGTGGAGAAAAATGATTAAAATAATTATTGCAGATGACCATCCCCTGATACGGGAGGGAATAAAAAAAGTTGTTCGTCAGGAAAAGGATTTACACGTAATCGGGGAAGCCGGAGACGGGCACGAGGTCGTGGATCTCCTGGAGCAGGAGATGCCTCAGATTTTGATCTTAGACATCACCATGCCCGGGAAAAGCGGTCTTGAGCTACTAAAACAAATTAATGAACAGTATCCCAAACTCCCGGTACTGATTCTGAGTGTTCACTCCGAAGAACGCTTCGCCGTTCGGGCCCTGAAGGCCGGCGCATACGGGTATCTGACCAAGTCAAGCATTTCAGATGAACTGATAAAAGCCATTCGTAAAATCGCAACCCAAAAACGAAAATACATTACGGCCAAAGTAGCCGATCAGCTGGCTTCCCAGGTGGATATCAACAAAAAAGTCCTCCCGCACGAACAGCTATCGGACCGGGAATTCCAAATCTTTTGTATGATTGCCTCGGGGCAATCCGTGACAGAGATAGCAGAAGAGTTCTCGCTGAGCCCCCAGACCATCCACACTTACCGGACTCGCATCAAGGAAAAGATGAACCTGGAGTCCAATGTGGAGATAGCTCGTTATGCTATTGAGCATAATCTGATAGAATAGATATGCTTCATGTCAGAAAAGGTGGAAAGGAAAATAGCTCGTCCGCTTTTTCCCACTTTTCCCGAGCACAAGTCACATCGCCGCGCTACCGATATTTGACAGACCCTTCCGAAGTGAAAAATACCGGCTCTGAACTTAATTCTTCCTTTCGAAAACTTCCTTCTCAACACATTTAAGGTAACTATGCGTACGCTATGACGTTCTCACACGATCCCTTTCAGAGGTCCGGATCTCTCTGGCCTGTTATATGACAATTGTATTTAAAAATTAGTACATAAAATCTAAAGCGTATACTATTGTGTTGGAGACCAGTTCCTTTAATATTAAAGAGTCAGGCAATGTTCGGTAGCTGACTCACAACTCATCGCCCGGCGTTTACAGAAGTTAAAAACGCTGTTTTGACAAAGACACCTTCCGGGAAGCTTAACTTTTAAATGTTGTCCCAATATTTATGATCCCGTAAAAGGGAATAGAATTTAACATATCAGCGATCATTATATCAATCTTCTCAGAACCGGAGGATGAATAAAAAAGTGACCAAAGGGTTGAATGCAACCAAGTCCTACAAAAAGACAGAAAATTACCACAACCATTCAAACCATTGTCAAGCAGTATGGTAAGGAAAAATGATTAAAATTATTATTGCAGATGATCATCCGATTATACGCGAAGGAATTCAGCGAATAGTTGATGGAGAAAATGATTTCCATGTAATAGCAGAAGCTAAGGACGGCTATGAGGTCTTGGAACTCCTGGAGCGGGAAGTACCTGATATTTTGATTTTAGATATCACCATGCCCGGAAAAAGCGGCCTTGAAATACTGAAGGAGATTAATGAGATGTATCCTGACCTGCCGGTGCTGATTCTGAGTGTTCATTCCGAAGAACGGTTTGCCGTTCGGGCCCTGAAGGCCGGCGCATACGGGTATCTGACCAAGTCAAGCATTTCAGAAGAGTTGATAAAAGCCATCCGTAAAATTGCCACGGAAAAACGAAAATATATTACCTCCGAAGTGGCCGAACAGCTGGCCTCCCAGGTGGATATCAACCAAAAAACCTCCAGGCATGAAAAACTGTCGGACCGGGAATTCCAGGTTTTGTGCATGATCGCCTCGGGCCAATCCGTGACGGAGATTGCGGAAGAATTTTCGCTGAGCCCCCAAACCATTCACACCTACCGGTCCCGCATCAAGGAAAAGATGAACCTGAGCTCCAATGTGGAGATGACCCGCTATGCTATCGAACATAATTTGATAGAATAGGCGGATACGAGTTTGTATATAACATATAGCACACACTGTATAGTATGTATTATGTGCCCTCAACTATTTATATGACATATCGATTTAAATAATAATACAGGAGAATACCAATAACTGCTATTTTCATATTAATGATAACTGTCTACATTAATAACAGAGAAAAGAGGAGGAGAGAGAAATCAAGCGGGTACAATAACAGAAATGAAAAAGAGAGAGGCAAGTCTGCTTAGACTCAGGCTCTTAAAGATACGGGGGACACAGACCCCGTATCTTTTTTTTTCTTAATTATCAGCTACTCTTCCATTCCATTTTTGATGATGAGAGAATCTTTGAAGAACCAGTCCCGAAGCATCGGGAAAGGTCATGGCCAGAGGGAGGTTGAAATCGCAGCATATAGCCGTATGCGAAAATTTAAACCGAGCAACACGCCGACATGAGTCAAAACTGGTTTTCCCACGTCCTCCATGAAATAAACCAAGTCATAAATAATATTACAAATTTTCTTCCAAAATCCTACTCATAATTTATAATTACTCCTATTAACAGTTAACTGAAAATAGAATAAGTTAGACAGGCATTAGAACAGAAGGGGATATGATTCAGGCCGGAACAGCGAGCACTCAATGTTGTTTAAAAAAGAAAACCGTTTTGAATTGCAGGGTCTTCGCATATTCCACCACACGGATCATACCGTACATTATTAAAGTGACCCATATTTAGATGTTTAATTAAAACGTTACAAGAGATGAAAGAAGAAAAATCATTTAAGAAACCTGTTGTTATTACTCAGAATCCTGAAATGGAGAACTTGATTCAAAAAATCAAATTAGTGGCAAAAACCGGCGCCACTCTGCTGGTTACTGGAGAGAACGGCACAGGGAAAGAAGTTATGGCTCAGTTATTTCACTATCACAGCGTACGAACGCATAAGCCCATGGTTACCATCAACTGCGGGGCTATTCCTTCTGAACTCGTTGAAAGTGAATTATTTGGTCATGAGAAAGGAGCCTTTACCGGCGCTCATGCTCTTAAAAAAGGATGCTTTGAGCGAGCCCACGGTGGAACGCTGTTTCTGGATGAAATCGGCGAGATGCCCAAACCCATGCAAGTCAAATTGCTGCGTGCCGTTGAACTCGGCTCGTTTCGAAGAGTGGGCGGAAGCGAGGAGATCCAGGTAGATGTTTCACTCATTTCAGCGACTAACAAAATATTGACCGAACAGGTAAAGTCGGGGGATTTCAGGGAGGATCTCTATTATCGTATTAACGTTATCGAGCTCTATGTCCCCCCGCTGCGGCACCGGAAAGGTGATATCCCGCTGTTGGTTTCTCACTTTACAAATCATTTTGCTCAAATGTATAAAATGGATGAGCTTACCTTCAGCGACGAGTGTATGAATCTCTTTCTGGATTATGACTGGCCGGGCAATGTTCGGGAGTTACGAAATATCGTTGAACGCTGCGTCGTATTGTCAGACGGGAAGACCATCGAACTTAGCTTTCTCCCCTCCCACTTGCATAAAAACAAACACAGCTACCCGGTTACCAATAGCCATTCTGCAAATAATATCATGCAGATCCCGGTAGGAACGGATCTGAAAGAAGTTGAGCGGAGAATTATCGCTGAAACGCTTCATTTTGTAGACAACAATAAGACCGAAGCAGCGAAAATATTAAACATTGCCAGGAAAACGCTTCATAATAAATTGGAAAAATATGAAGCGGAAAAGCCAAATGTTTAACGGGAAAGGCTTCTTCCATTGGGTACAATCCGGCTCAGGCTACTGCACCTTGCTTCCCAGCCAGTGTTGGCGGAAGCGTTCCATCTCTTCGGTTATCTCGCGGCCTGCCTGTTCGTAGGGGAGTACCTCAAAAGCCCGATTTTCAGCCAGTTGAATTACATCTTCTTTTTCCTCGTTCAGCGAACGATACACAATAGGCAATTGATCTCCCGCCCGGTGCTCTCTGAGCAATTCCTGCAAGTCCTGGGCATTGGAAACAGGGATCCCGTCGATAGAAATAATTTCATCGCCTTTATCCAGGCCGGCCCGGTAGAGTGGACTACCGACCTGGGTCCGGCGGCCAACCACGGGTTTACCGTCTTCATACGTTAGTTTGGCAGTCCCGAAACTGACAACCGGCTGCGAAGTATCCGCAGGCTGAAGCAGGAATCCGGCCTTTGCCAGCAATGGTTTCAGATCAACATGGCGCCCCCCATAGATATGACGATCGAAAAATTGTTCTGCAAATTCTGAGCTGTCAGTCACTTCCGCCAATGTCTGCTCCAAATCAGAAATCCGGTAAGGCTCTTCGGTCTTGCCATATTTTTCCCACATCCTCCGCATAAAATCATCAAGTGTAACATCCCCGAAGGTCGAGCGCAATGTTAAGTCCAGCCCCAATCCGAGGACAGCACCCCAGGAATAATATGATATAAAGGTATTGGACTTGTTTTGGGCATCGACTGAGGTAGCGGCGTCCACAAAAGGAGCCTGCCTGCTCATTTCTATGGGATTGTAATAGCTGTTGCCGGGCGAGTTAAGCACATAGTTCAGCGTCCCGGCCCAGTCCGCGGCATATTTTTGGTCCGATATTATACCCGCCCGGCGTATGGTCAAATCATCATAATAGCTTGTAAACCCTTCTGCGAACCAGAGCGCGCCGGAGACGTTGACATCCATAAAGTCAAAAAGCTCCAGCGCCCGGGGACGAATACGCTCCACATTCCAGCTGTGGAAGAACTCGTGCGACAGGGTATACAAATTTTGCAGGGCGCCTTCTCCTTCCAGCGGACGTCGACTGGTCAAAATTGTGGAATTTCTATGCTCCATGCCGTCGCCATAAACATACGGCAGATAATCGGCTATAAAGGTGTAGCTGTCGTAGTCAAAGTCGGCCGGTTCGCCGAAAATTGCGACCTGTTCGGCTACCACTTTCCGAGCCATCTCCGCATAACGGTCTACTTCCTCCCGGGTTCCGTTATGATGTACAGCCATACGAATGTCCTGTCCGGTCGTATCGCCCGGGACCTCCCACTCGGCGATCATGTGATTGCTTAACTCCACGGGACTATCCAGAAAATAATAATAATTGGGAGCCATAAACGTCATCGGCACATCAGTCTCCTGAAGCTGAGTAGCCGCTTTCCATTCGGAATTTTTCGGGGGATGAAAGGCAACGGTGACAGGCGTGTTGGGCAAGTTCGGCGCCCAGACAAACGAAGCCGGTATATTCAGATGAGCGTGCTGTTCATTAATGCCGACATAGGTGCCGTCGGCGTGATCCCCAAACAGCGTATACTTAAATTTTATCGTCCCGTCATGACCGTTGATCTCCCAGTGATGCAGGTCGGGACGCGTAATATCGAGGGTGTCGCCCTTGCTGTTGGTCGCCGTAACACTATATACATTCTTGGCAAATTCGTGCAGGGCATACCGGCCGGGTGAAGTTCGGCTCATCGACAGCGTAACGACCCCCGGAAGCAGATTTTTCATGGTAAGCGTAATTTCTGCTTCATTATGAACGGCATTGGGGAAACGCACGTCATAATGAAGCGAGGGTTCCTGCTCGGATCCCGGCTGACACCCTGTCCCTGTAACGGCAACAGCCAATAAAAGAACCAGTTTTTTATAATATATCCGTATGTTCATATTCGAGCGTCTTGCCATAGATATATCCTGTTTTGACTGTTCTTTCAAGCATTATTCTTCACTCAAATTCAAGCTAAACCACAAAATTGGATCAACGAAAATAACGTTACATACCTGAATAATTCGGACTAAGAAGATTCACGGTCTTGTAAAAAGCGAAGAATATCTTCCCTGAGCAAATCAAATACCGGTTCTTTATATGATCGGGACTGATCTGCATTTTGCAGCGAGCCTGTTAATACGACCACCGCATTGAGTTCGGGGATCATAAAGATATATTGTCCGCCAAATCCCCAGGCGAAACGAACCTGAAACTCGCCTACCGGCTTTTTCCACCACATATAACCATAGTCATAGGGGTTGAAATTACTGCGTGTATAGGTCCTGAAGGAGTCCTTCAGCCACGCTTCCGAGACAATCCGTTCTCCCCGGAAGGTCCCGCCATTCATTACCATCTGCCCGATTTTCATCATATCCGCCGGGCTGAGCGCCATGTTATTTCCGCCCATGTAGTAGCCCTGCGGATCGCGATCCCAGCCGCCTGCAGAAATATCCATGGGATCAAAAAGATATTGCCGGGCAAAATCACGGGTACTCATGCCCGTTGTACGGGTTAAAATGACCGAAAGCAGATGGGAGGTCCCCGTACTGTAAACCATATCTCCGCCGGGCTCTTCTACCATCGGCTGATCAAGCGCAAACCATACCCAGTTATCACTTGTCACCCAACGCCCATAGTTATGGAAGCTGGTTGTTTCAAGTCCGGTCCGCATCGTCAGTAAATCTTTAAGCGTAAGGGCCTGCTTTACCGAATCGGGATGTTTTTCAAAATAATCCTCAAAGAACGGTCCGACAGGCTGCTCAATCCCTTCTAAAAAATCGTGATCTATAGCAATCCCCACCAACAGGGAAATGATGCTTTTGGCCGCCGATTTTATATTGGTGCGCTCGGAAGCTCGCATCCCGTTAAAGTATTCCTCGCTAAGCCGCTCCCCGTGTTGCTGAATGAGCAAACTCGTAACGGAAGGTATTGTAGAAGCTTCATTATTAATTTCTTCTATTGAAGGAGGGTTGCCCTGGGCCTCAACTTTCTGCGAAACAGAAAATCCACTCCAAAAAACAAACATTATTCCTATAACTACACGCTTCATGCTTATATCCATAACTGCTGTTTTATCACCATTCATAATACCTTTAAATTCACACTCCAAAGAGATAGTTCCCCGCTTTCCCCGAGATAGGAGAGAGGGCGCTATCTGGGGCAGGAGAGCGTAATGATTATTTACTGAATGGGATTTGTAATTCTGGGGGGCCCTTCCCGGATGCTGCTGTTCCATCTCCAGTAGCCATAAATAACAGGCACATCGGGAGGATTACTCATGGCGCTTTTTACATCAATCGTGACCCTCACTCAAGAGGCCTGGAGATACAGGCGCGGTATAGGGGACACCATATCCGGAATTTCAAGTTTGCATATCAAGAGCAGAACAAATTTTCGATGTATCAAAAATAACATTTGTAATCCCCGTAGTTTTCTATATTTTTACGATTTAATTTTAAACTTTTTACAAAACGCTGTGATTGTTGCAATCCCCAAAGAAACGGCTGAGCATGAAAAACG
>NZ_JBEPWZ010000068.1:0-12391 GCF_041642155.1 Fodinibius sp. | reverse complement strand
CCAGCGCCGGACGCTCTTCAATAAAGTCCCATGCAGCAGGTTCAATGATTTCATACGCCGGATCCCCGCTCTCCCCGATTTTAACCTTTACAAACCCCGTCTCTGCTTCCCCGTCTGTTTGAATATAATCTGTTGATATATCGCTGTTTTGTATTCGCCGCAATGCTTCTTTTCCCAGCCGGTCGTCCCCCACTCTGCTACACATATCAGCTGCGATACCCAGCTGGTTCAGGTGGTAGCAGACATTCAGCGGGGCTCCCCCCAGAAATAAGCCCCCGGGCAGCGAATCCCAGAGAACCTCCCCAATACACAATACCTTTTTTTTACTCTTGCTTTCCATAAGAAAAAAATAAACTGCTTACCTTGCTATACTTCTGAAGTTGCTTCACCGTCAAAGTCAAATTCGGCATCTTCGGGAAGCAATATATCCTCCAGCTCTTCCAGGGTCCGGTTCTTCGTCTCGGGCATGACCAGCCATACAAAAAGCAGCTGCAGAAACATCATCCCCGCGAAGAAGGCGAAAATCGATCCTCCTGAAAACGTATTTAAAACAGTTGGTGTTAACAGTGTGATCAGTGCCGCAAATACCCAGTGCGTACCCGAACCCAGCGACATGCCGTAGTCGCGCACTTTATTGGGAAATATTTCGGAAATAAATACCCAGATCACGGCCCCCTGCCCCACCGCATGGGCGGCAATAAACGCGCTGATAAAGGCCACGACAAGCGATCCTTCAGCACCGGTAAAAAAACCCCAGGCAACACCCAGCAGGGAAATAATATAGCCGAACGATCCGTAATACATCAGCTGCTTGCGACCCACCCGGTCGATAAGGTACATTCCCAGGAGGGTGAAAAGAAGATTAACAATGCCCAGCGGGATAGAAGCTCCCAGTACTTCCGTGGCGGCAATGCCGGCCTGTTCAAAGATGCGGGGGGCATAATAGAGCACAAAGTTAATACCGGAAAGCTGATTAAAAAAGGCAATGAGGAAGGCCAGCAAAATGGGAAAGCTATATTTACGGGAGAAAAAGTTAGGATCGGTTGATGTCCCGACGGATCCTTTAATCGTTTCAAGCATCTTCGCCACATTTGCTTTGGGATTGAGCTGCTTCAGCAGCTTCTTTGCCGCCTCATCATCCTTTTTCTTCAGGGCCAGCCAACGCGGACTCTCGGGCACGCCCAGCACAAAGAAGGCATAAATGGCAGCCGGAATGGCCTCGACTCCCAGCATCCAGCGCCAGGCATATTCATCAAAATAGATTCCAATCAAATAGTTGGAGACATATGCGATCAGAATCCCCAGCACAATATTAAATTGATAGGATGCCACCAGCCGTCCCCGGTCCGCAGCCGGCGTAATTTCCGATATATAAATGGGGGCGGCGACGGAAGAGGCCCCGACGCCTAATCCCCCGATAAAGCGGGAAAAAGAAAAAATATAGGGATCCGGGGCAAAGGCTGACCCCAGCGCCGAAAGCAAATACAGCACGCCAATTCCAAAAAGCGTCTTTTTGCGGCCGAACCGGTCGCAGGGTATGCCCCCGAACAGGGCCCCGATAACCGTGCCCCAGAGCGCCATCGACATGATAAACGTACCATGGAAAAGGTCGCTCGTTTCCCATATCTCCTGGATGGGTCGATCCGCCCCGGAAATGACAATAGTATCGAAGCCGAACAGGAAACCTGCCAGTGAGGCGACAATAGCTGAGAGTAAAATGGATCTCGTTTTTAGCATAATGATTTCAGAAAATTAGTGGATCGGATCCCTTCATGCATCTGGCGATACATTGTTAACTTTGCAACACCCTCAACGATATAAATATTTTTTTCGCTTTTCCCAAAATAATCCTTTCTGATTGGGGAAACTTTTCTGCTTTCATCCATCATTGATGTCTGAAGCAACGGATTTGCGCCCTTATCATTACTTTCCGTAGACCATGGAGACTATGATCCTGCCTTTCAGGACACTGCGACACCAGCGTTTTATAGATCGAATCGGCCCTGCTTCCGGTGAGCTCGAATGCGCAGGCCAATGGCGTGGACCAGAAGCATTATCAACCAGCATGTACTGTACCCGACTAAGAACGGTGTTCGAATATAAGGTAACGATTTTTGCTATTTTAAGCGTTCACGCTTTAAAAAGCACACTGATCTCGGCCGGCAGGATGCCTTGAAATAAAAAAAGCGCCCGGCTCAGCCGGACGCTTTTCATTTGGAATGTACAGGTACCATTACCAAAGGATACTACTCCTCATCTTCTTCGGTATCGGCCGCTTCAGCAGCTGCCTGAGGCTCTTCGCCATCTTGATCTGAAGATTCGGGTTCGCCGGCTCCGCTGAGCTGTTCGAAGACTTTAGCCACTTCCTGCTCGTCTTCATCCAGCTCGGTCTTCTTACCGACGATAAGATCGTCGTATTTACGCAGTCCTGTACCAGCAGGTACCTTGTGCCCGACAATCACATTCTCCTTGAGTCCAAGCAGTTCATCTTTCTTGGCCTCAATGGATGCTTGTGTCAACACTTTCGTAGTCTCCTGGAAGGATGCGGCCGACAGCCAGCTTTCGGTTGACAGGGCCGCGCGGGTAATACCCAGCAGAATCGGCTTCGAAATAGCCGGTTCCGCTTCCCGTGTTTCGATCTCCTCTTCGCCTGCTTTAATCAGTTCGTTATTAAGTTCCCGAACCTCGCGGCGATCCAGAATGGTTCCCTGTTTCAGGTCACTTCCCCCCGTATCGGTGACCACATACTTACCGATCAGCTCATCATTCCTGTTGTTGAGCTCGAACCGGTCCACTTTATCTCCTTCAAGGAACATGGTGTCCCCGGAGTCGGTAACTTCCACCTTCTGCATCATCGTGCGGACGATCGTCTCAATGTGTTTGTCATTGATTTGAACACCCTGCAGGCGGTAGACCTCCTGAATTTCATTCACGAGGTAGGACTGTACGGCATAGGGACCGAGGATATTGAGAATTTCCTCAGCCGGAATGGTTCCATCCGAGAGTTGTTGTCCGGCTTCCACATAATCGTTCTCCTGAACAAGGATATGCTTCGACAGGGAAATAAGGTATGTTTTCTCCGTCTTCCCGTCTTTGCTTTCCACAATCACTTCCTGTTTGCCCCGTTTCCGTCCCCCCATGCGAACGACACCGTCAATCTCAGACACGGCGGCGGGATCGCTTGGCGACCGAGCCTCGAAAAGCTCCGTCACGCGCGGCAGACCCGCCGTAATATCTTTCGATTGTCCCGTAGACCGCGGAATCTTAGCCAGTACCTGTCCCGATGACACTGCTTCTCCGTCTTCGACCACAATATGGGTATCAACAGGCAGCGTCTTCTCGCGAATACGGTCGTCACTGCCCTTGACCAGCAAGGTCGGGACCAGTGACCGGTCTTTGGAATCAACAACCACTTTCTCGCGGTGGCCTGTCTGGGCATCCGTTTCTTCCGAGAAGGTGATATCTTCGAGGATATCCTTGTACTCGACCTTGCCGTCAATTTCGGCGTAAATATTGGCATTGTAAGGATCCCAGCTACAAATCGGAACTCCTTTCGGAATTTCGTCCCCCTCTTCGACCAGCAGTTCTGAGCCGTAGGGGATGTTGTAGGTCGTGAGCACCTTGCCCTCTTCATCAACAATCTTGATTTCGCCGGCACGGCTCAGGACGACATCATGGATTTCCTCCCCATCGTCGTACTCCACGACACGGATGTTCTCAAATTCTACCTTGCCCTCGAACTTCGCCTTATGCTGCGATTCGGATTCCATGCGGGAAGCCGTACCCCCCACGTGGAACGTTCGAAGCGTAAGCTGCGTGCCCGGCTCGCCAATAGACTGGGCAGCGATGACACCCACCGCTTCGCCAACCTGAACCATCGTACCGCGGGACAAGTCCCGGCCGTAGCATTTTGAACAAACACCGCGTTCGGTTTCACACGTAAGCACCGAGCGAATTTCCACCTCTTCAATGGACGTTTCGGCAATGCTCTGGGCCACACCTTCATCGATCATGTCATTGGCTTCACAGATGAGATCATCCGTCAGAGGATCATAGATGTCGTGCAGTGAAACACGTCCCAATATCCGATCCTCGAGGCTTTCAATAACATCCTCATTATCCTTCAGCGCTTTCATCTTGATACCGCGAAGGGTCCCGCAATCTTTCTCGTTGATAATAATATCCTGGGAAACATCCACAAGGCGGCGCGTCAGGTAACCGGCATCAGCTGTTTTAAGCGCCGTATCAGCCAGTCCTTTTCGAGCCCCGTGAGTAGAAATAAAGTATTCCAGAACCGTCAGTCCCTCTTTGAAAGAGGACAGGATCGGATTCTCAATCACCTCGTTTCCTTCCTGCATCGAACTTTTCTGAGGCTTGGCCATCAACCCGCGCATACCGCCCAGCTGACGAATCTGTTCTTTCGAACCACGTGCACCCGAATCGGCCATCATAAAGACCGGGTTAAAGCCGTCGCGATCGGCTGTCAATGCATTAAACAGGGATTCCGAAACACGGTTGGTCGTACTGGTCCACTTGTCAATCACCTGATTGTAACGCTCATTATCGGTAATGAAACCCATTTCATAGCGATCAGTGATCTCTGCAACCTCATCCTGTGTACTGTCGATAAGCTTCTGCTTCTCATCCGGGATAACGATATCCTCCAGGCTGAATGAGAGTCCCCCGGTCGTAGCCTGCTCAAAGCCCAGCTTCTTCATTTCGTCCAGGAATTCCGCGGTGCGTGCGGTCCCCACCTTATAGTGGATATCGCCAATTAGCGAACGGAGCTCCTTCTTACCGAGCGTGCGGTTGATGTAGCCCATTTCTTCGGGCAAAATTCTGTTGAAAATCACCCGCCCGGTCGTAGACTTGATAATCTCATATTCCTGCTCCCCATCCTCGTTGGTCCGGGGAATCCTGATATTAATCTTGGCATGCATATCCAGGCGATCCCGATCGTAGGCAATAAGCACTTCGTCGGTGTTGGCAAACGTCTTGCCCTCGCCTTTCTGGTCATTGGCCATCTTGGTCATATAGTAAATACCCAGTACCATATCCTGTGACGGCACGGCAATAGGTCCCCCGCTGGCGGGACTCAATATATTATGCGATCCGAGCATCAATACGGAGGCCTCCAGTATGGCGTCATGACTCAGTGGCACGTGTACGGCCATCTGGTCACCGTCAAAGTCGGCGTTAAACGCCGTACAGGAGAGCGGGTGCAGGCGCACAGCCTTCTCTTCGATAAGGACCGGCTGATAGGCCTGAATTCCCAGTCGGTGAAGGGTCGGGGCCCGGTTCAACAGGATAGGGTGTCCGTCAATAACATTCTCAAGAACCTCCCATACCGCCTGGTCCCGCCGGTCAACCACCTTTTTCGCCGATTTGACCGTCTTCACATATCCGCGTTCGATCAACCGGCGGATGATAAACGGTTTATAGAGCTCAACGGCCATCTCCTTTGGCAAGCCGCACTCGTGGAGCTTCAACTCCGGTCCGACCACAATAACGGAACGGCCTGAGTAATCCACACGCTTCCCGAGCAGGTTCTGGCGGAACCGGCCGCTCTTCCCTTTCAGCATATCGCTGAGCGATTTCAGGGGACGGTTGTTATTCCGTACCGCGTTGGATTTACGGGAGTTGTCGTACAGCGAATCGACCGCTTCCTGCAGCATGCGTTTTTCATTGCGCAGGATCACATCCGGCGCCTTGATATCGATCAGGCGTTTCAGCCGGTTATTGCGGATAATGACACGCCGATACAAATCATTGAGATCAGACGTGGCAAAACGTCCCCCTTCCAGTGGTACCAGCGGACGCAGTTCGGGGGGAATGACCGGGATGACACTTTGAACCATCCACTGGGGACGGTTTTCCGTGTGCTGATTGGCCGCACGGAATGATTCAATAACCTGCAGCCGCTTCAGCTTCTTTTTCTTCCGCATCTGGGACGTCTCGTTACGTGCCTCGTAGCGCAGTCGATACGCAAGCTCATCGAGGTCCTGCGTCGTCAGCAGTTCTTCAATGGCATCCGCCCCTTCTTTGGCCCGGAACTTGTCGGGGTCTTCGTCGTCCATTTCCCACTGATCTTCGGGGAGCTGTTCCTGAATATCGTAATACTCTTCTTCAGAAATAAGATCGCCTTTTTTATACCCGAGATCGCGCGCTACGCCGGGATTCATTACAACGTACGTCTCGTAATAGACAATCTTCTCTAAATTCTTGGACGAATAGCCTAACAGGTAGGCCAGTTTGTTCGGCAGCGATTTGAAGTACCAGATATGAACCACCGGCACCGTCAGGGAAATATGTCCCATACGCTCCCGGCGAACAGCTTTTCGGGTCACTTCTACGCCACAGCGATCACAAATGATCCCTTTATAGCGTATTCGCTTGTATTTGCCACAATGGCATTCATAATCTTTAACCGGACCAAAGATCTTTTCACAGAAAAGACCGTCCATTTCCGGTTTAAAGGTGCGATAATTGATTGTTTCGGGCGTTAAGACTTCGCCATGCGATCGGGAGAGAATAGTCTCCGGCGACGCAAGGGAAATACCAATTCTGTTGAAGTCTTTCGAAACTGTTAATGTATTAGTAGTCGGCAAGGAAGTACCTCCGGATTGACTTTATTTAACAGTAAAATTTCTGTTGTTCTAATTAGTCTATATGAATTTCAAGTCCAAGACCCATCATCTCGCGCAGCAAGACTTTAAATGATTCGGGCACATCGCCTTCGGGCAGGTTTTCACCCTTGACAATGGCTTCGTACACGCGCGATCGACCTTTGACATCATCACTTTTAACAGTAAGCATCTCTTTAAGGATATTCGAAGCGCCATAAGCATACAGTGCCCAGACCTCCATCTCACCCAGACGCTGGCCGCCAAACTGGGCTTTACCACCGAGCGGCTGCTGCGTGATCAGGGAATAGGGTCCAATGGAACGGGCATGCATCTTATCTTCAATCAGGTGATTGAGCTTCAGCATGTACATATAACCGACCGTGGTTTGCTGATCCATCGGCTCGCCGGTGCGCCCGTCGTAAAGCGTAACGCGACCATCTTCCGGCAAGCCGGCTTCTCTGAGCTGTTCTTTGACCTGCTCCTCGGTTGCCCCGTCGAAAATAGGGGAGGCAAAAGTAACCCCGAGTTCTTTGGCGGCCCATCCCAAAATGGTCTCATAGATCTGGCCAAGGTTCATGCGCGAGGGCACGCCAAGCGGATTCAGGCAGATATCGACCGGCGTTCCGTCTTTCATGTAAGGCATATCCTCAACAGGTACCACCTTTGCGATAACCCCCTTGTTTCCGTGTCGCCCGGCCATCTTGTCGCCTACCTGAAGCTTCCGCTTCTTGGCCACATACACCTTAGCTTTCTGAATAATGCCAGGTGGAAGATCATCTCCTACCTGTATCTGGTATTTTCTTCGTTTTGCTTCGGTATCGATTTCCCGGCGCAGATCCCTGTAGTTCTTAAAGAGGAGTCGGACGTGTTCTACCAGTTCATCATCGGTGGCCCACTGAATATTTTCATTGATATTCACCGGATCGAGCTCCTCAAAATCCGACTTGCGGTATTTTTCCCCTTTCGGGATAAGCTCGATGCCGTTGAAATCGTAAACGCCCGGCGAGGTTTTATCTCTCAGCAGGCTGTACAGGTTGTCCACCATCTTGCTGTTGAGTTCATCCACCTTCTCGGCATGACGCTCATTTTCAAGCTCAACCTGCTTTTTCTCCTCCTTGCGGGAAATCTGCTCGTCCCGTTTTCTGCTAAAGAGCTTGGTATCGATAACCGTACCCGAAACGCCCGGGGATACTTTCAGCGAAGCATCCTTGACGTCCCCGGCCTTATCACCGAAAATAGCCCGCAACAGTTTTTCTTCGGGCGTGGGATCGGTTTCTCCTTTCGGGGTAATCTTACCGACCAGGATGTCGCCCGGATTAATCTTGGCACCCGTTCTGATGATCCCGTGCTCATCCAGATCCTTGGTCGCCTCTTCGCTCACATTGGGAATCTCACGCGTCAGCTCTTCTTCACCGCGTTTGGTGTCCCGAACCTCCTGTTCGAATTCCTCAATATGGATGGAGGTATACAGGTCGTCCTGAACCACCCGTTCACTTACGACAATGGCATCTTCGAAGTTGTATCCCCTCCACGGCATAAACCCGACCAGCAGGTTCCGGCCCAGGGCCAGCTCCCCGCCGTCTGTTGCACAGCCGTCGGCCAGCGTTTGGCCCTTGACGACTTTCTCGCCCACATTCACAATGGGCTTCTGGTTGATCGTCGTGCTCTGGTTTGTGCGTTCGAACTTCGTCAGTTTATATTTTTTGACCCCGTCATCAAAGTGACAGTTCTGCTCCATCTCTGTCCGTTCATACTTCACATGGATTTCCCTGGAGCTGACGTAAACCACTTCACCGTCTTTTTCGGCCGTGATAATGGCCCGGGAATCTTTAGCGGCGCGATACTCAAGACCTGTGCCCACAACCGGCGCTTCCGGCCGGAGCAGCGGCACCGCCTGGCGCTGCATGTTGGATCCCATGAGCGCACGGTTGGCATCGTTGTGCTCGATAAACGGAATAAGGGCCGCTGCAACAGAAGTGAGCTGGTTCGTGGAAACATCCATATATTCAATCTCTTCCGGATCCGCCAGTCCCACTTCACCGTCACGGAAACGAGAGAAGATGTTATTATTCTTGAAAACACCGTTTTCTATCGGTGCGTTTGCCTGTGCAATCACTGTTTCATCTTCCTGCTCGGCGGACAGATATTCTATATCTTCGGTTATCCTGCCCTCTTCAATTTTCCGATAGGGCGTTTCCAGGAAACCGAAATCATTTACTTTGGCATGGACACAGAGCGAGGTAATCAACCCGATATTGGGCCCCTCCGGCGTCTCAATGGGACAGAGCCGCCCGTAGTGGGTGTAGTGGACATCACGAACCTCAAATCCGGCCCGCTCACGGGTCAATCCACCCGGTCCCAATGCCGACATCCGGCGCTTGTGCGTCAGTTCCGCAATGGGATTCGTCTGGTCCATAAACTGGGAAAGCTGGTTCGTTCCGAAAAACGTATTGATAACGGAGGAGATCGTCCGCGCATTCACCAGGTCCTGGGGCGTCAGCTGTTCGGCATCACGCGAGTTCATGCGCTCCTTAATCGTACGGGACATCCGCGCCAGGCCGATCGAAAACTGTTGTCCCAGCTGCTCGCCGATCGTGCGAACCCGGCGGTTGCTCAGGTGATCGATATCGTCCACCTGCGACTTCATATTTTTCAGGCGGATCACCTCTTTAATGATGGCTACGATATCCTCTTTCACCAGATACCGGGTATCCATATCCACATCCAGCTTCAGACGCTTGTTCAGGCGGTAGCGTCCCACTTCTCCGAGGTCATACTTCTTGTCGCTGAAGAATAACCGCTCCAGGACCTGTCGTGCGGTCTCGGGATCCGGCATCTCCCCGGTACGAATCTGCTTATATATTTCACCAAGGGCAGACTCTTCATCATGGGTGGGGTCTTTACGCAGCGTATTCATAAACACGTCACGCTCGGAGTCTTCGGGCTCCATATCCTGGATGCGAACCGCATCCACGTCCGCCTCTTTGAGAAGGCCGTAATCGTCTTCGGTCAGCTCATGGTCGATTTCAAGAAGTACGTCGCGCGTCAGCGCTTCCGTCACTTCTCCGGTTTCATCGTCCACGACCTCTTCCATCTTTTCTTCAACGATGTCAACGGCGAGACGTTCTCCGACAAGCTCTTCATTATACTGTTTTTTGGAGCTCAACTTAACCTTTTCAGAAAGTTCAAACAGGTTAAACAACTCTTCATCCGTAGAATAGCCCAGCGCGCGAAGCAGCGTCGTAAACGGCACCTTCTTTTTGCGGTCGATATAAGCCCAGAGGACGTCTCTGATATCCGTGGAGAATTCAATCCATGAGCCTTTGAACGGTATGACCCGGGCATTGTAGAGCTGGGTACCGTTCGGGTGCACGTTCTGCCCGAAGAAAGCGCCGGGCGAGCGGTGCAGCTGGCTAACGATCACACGCTCAGCACCATTGATAATAAAGGTCCCGCGCTCGGTCATCCAGGGAAGGTCGCCCAGAAAAACTTCCTGCTCAATGGTTTCCGTCGTTTCATCATCGTCGTCTACAGCCGAAAGGCGCAATTTGGCTTTCAGGGGAACCGCATAGGAAAGACCGCGCTCCTGGCACTCTTTCATGCTGTATTTAGGCGTATCGACGCTGTAATACAGGAATTCCAGAATGTGGGTTTCCCGTGAATCCTGGATCGGGAAGTTATCTTTAAAAATCTTCTGAAGTCCCTGAACTTTTCGGTCTTCCGGAGCAATATCCAACTGCGTAAACTGACCAAACGAATCCAGCTGGATATCTAAAAAATCGGGATATTCTAATACGTGTTCAGTACTGGCAAATGTTAAGCGATCGGTGAAAGGAATTTTCTCCATTTTACTTTGTATACTCAAAGGAACCTCTCCTTTAAAATTAGTTAGATGGTGATGAGCCAAATTTGCCGCCCGGCCATTCACTTCGGTGAAAGGGAATGGTAAGCATACAAATAGACGCCAATAGCCAATACCGTAATAGCACGATATTGGCTAATGACAAATTGATACGTTGACGCTTAACTACTTAAGCTCAACTTCAGCGCCTGCTTCTTCAAGCTTCGACTTCAGGTCTTCAGCTTCTGCCTTATCAACACCTTCTTTAATAGGGTTAGGTGCATTATCGACAAGCTCTTTTGCTTCTTTAAGACCGAGGCCTGTGATACTGCGAACTTCTTTAATAACGGCAATTTTTTTGTCGCCGGGGCCGTTCAGAACGACATCAAATACGGTTTGTTCCTCTTCGCCCCCGCCATCGCCGTCACCAGCAACAACGGCCGGTGCAGCCGCAGGCGTGATGTCGTATTCTTCTTCAAGAACGTTAGCGAGTTCGTTTGCTTCTTTTACTGTTAAATTGACTAATTGTTCAGCTAAATCTTTAACGTCAGCCATGTTATTTCTCCGATTGATCTTTATGAATTGAAAATTCGTGTATTATTAATGTTTGGTTATTTTTCGCCTTCTTCAGCGATGGTTTCAATGGCACCGGCAATGGTTCTACCAGGAGCTTGAAGTGCACTTACCACGTTGGAAACAGGTGAAAGCAGAAGCCCGACGATATCTCCGATAACTTCGCTCTTCGACTTCATTGCAGCCAGGGTATTAAGCTCGTCCTCACCGTAAAAATCTCCGGCAATGACGGCCGCTTTAAACTTAGGCCGCTCTGTTTCCTCGTATAATTTTTTAATCACTTTTGCGGGGGCAGCAAGCTCTTCTTCTACGAAGGCAAAGCCATTTTGTTCTACCAGGTGCGGATATAAATCTTCATATCCGCCCACTTCTTCCATGGCCCTTTTTACCAAGGTGTTTTTATACACTTTATACTTGATATTGTCTTCGAAAAATTCGCCACGCATATTGTTGACTTCCGTTACCGACATACCTGAATAATTGGCGATATACACTGCACCGGCAGCATTCAGGTTTTCCGTAATTTCTTCAACAACTGCTTTCTTTTCTGCTAATGTTGGCATGATTCAGTTTGTTTTAAACTTCTATACAGAAATTACAGATGAACGACTTAATGGTATGCTTGGACTCATGCTGGAGCTCATATAGGCGCTTCTGATATATAACCCTTTGGCAGAAGCGGGCCGGAGCCGCATGACCGTTTGCAAAAACTTGATTGCATTCTCGCGAATTTCACTGGCATCAAAGCTTACTTTGCCGATTGATGCGTGCAGAATACCATATTCATCTACACGGAAATCAATTTTTCCGGCTTTTACTTCTTTGACGGCTTCAGCAACATCGTTGGTTACGGTCCCACTTTTCGGATTGGGCATCAGTCCGCGGGGACCTAAAATACGCCCCAGCTTCCCTATTTTACCCATAACGTCCGGAGTGGCAACAATTACATCAATGTCTGTCCATCCTTCTTCAATTTTTTCAATGTATTCATCAAGGCCTACGTGATCTGCACCGGCCTCCTCAGCTTCTTCCTGTTTAGCTTCGCTTACCAAAGCTAAAACACGAACTTCCTTACCCGTGCCGTGCGGCAGTGATACGGACCCGCGAACCATCTGATCGGCGTGCCGGGGATCGACTCCCAGGCGAAGATCCAGATCGATCGTTTCATCGAAGTTAGCTGATGAGACCTTTTTAACAAGATCACAAGCTTCCTCCAGAGTGTATTCCAACTCCGGATCAATGAGCTTTGCGGCCTCTTGATATTTTTTTCCTCGTTGTGCCATAATTATATATAAAACTTCCTATTTATCTCTTAGCACTCGAAGCCCCATACTTCGGGCAGTACCTGCAA
>NZ_JBEPWZ010000067.1:0-12403 GCF_041642155.1 Fodinibius sp. | reverse complement strand
TTTCTGCTGTGTTTCTTTGTTATCCAACGGAAAGAAATTAAGCTTCTAATTGGCAGCTGGTCAAGGCAGAGGAAAAATTATTAAGCGACAATCCGTTTTTTTCCACGAAAACGAATAAAAAAGCCCCGAAACCGGGGCTTTGAACTTGAAACGCTATGATCACGAGTTATCGCTTTTCAACAGGCACCCAGTCAAGATCCTTTTCGCCCGTATAAAGTGCACGGGGACGAACAAGGCGGTTGTTCTCCGCTTGTTCGATATAATGCCCGGTCCATCCGGAAACGCGACTCATGGCAAAAATACAGGTATAAAGGTCAGGCTTGATTCCCATGGAGTAGTAGACTGTAGCGGAAAAGAAATCTACATTGGGATCGATTCCTTTTTCATCCTTCATCGTTTTCAAAATGGCTTCCGACCATTCAAAAAGCATTTCGTGTCCCGTTTCTTTGGAAAGCTGCTTTGACATGCCGCGCAGAATGCGGGCACGCGGATCCATTGTTTTATAGACGCGGTGGCCAAAACCCATTATTTTTTGTTTGTCAGCCAGCCGCTCTTTGATATATTCGACCGGATCAGCGTCCTTTTCCTCAATCTCGAGCAGCATCTTCATTACGGCCTGGTTAGCCCCGCCGTGCAGGGGACCCTTCAGCGCACCAATTGCGCCGGCGATGGACGAGTACATATCAGATTCCGTAGAGCAGATCGTGCGGCTCGTAAAAGTTGATGCGTTCATTCCGTGCTCTGCATGGAGGATCAGGCATAGATCCATGGTCTTTTCAGCCTGCTCACCGGGCTCTTCCCCGTTTAACATATACAAAAAGTTGAAAGCCGTACTTTGTTCGGAGAGGGGGGCTATGACCTCTTTCCCGTTACGGATGCGGTCGAAAGCCGCTATGATCGTGGGCATCTTCGAGGTGATCGAAATGGCTTTGTTAATGTGATATTCTTTACTGGTATTGGCTTCAACTTTATGAAAATCCGAGAGCATGGAAACAGCTGTACGCAGGACAGACATCGGTTCTGCCTCGGTAGAGGTATTTCTCAAATAGTCTAATACCGTATCCGGAAGGGTTCGTTGGTTTTGCAGTCTTGTATTCAGTTCATCGAGTTCCGATTTCGTGGGCAACCGGTCATTCCACAGCAGAAAACAAACTTCTTCGAACGTGGCATTTTCAGCCAGGGTGTCAATAGTATAGCCTGCGTAGATAAGTTTACCTTCTTGTCCATCTATAAAGCTTTTTGTTGAGGAGAAGGCTACAATGCCTGCCAAACCTTTATTAATGTGGGGGTATTTACTTAAATCAAGATCTTTAGTTAAGCTCTCAGCCATTCTGTACTCCGGAATTTTAAGATTGGATATAAACTTTTAATTTGGGTCAAATATAATGTTTGCTGATTAGAAAATCAGGTTTTTGATTCACTTATATTCAGCAGGATAGAGATAATCTAATTTCATAACGCTGAACCGATTAACAGCGTTTACTGTATACAAAGTTTAACACTTTTGAAACAAGAAGCTATGTTGAGAAATAATTACTGCTCTTTTGCCTCATCCCAGTAGAAATCCATTTCTTCAAGGGAGGTGTCCGCTATATCCCTGTTATTTTTATCCAGTTGTTCTTCTACATATTGAAACCGCCGGATAAATTTTTTATTGGTCGCGCGGAGGCTGTCTTCAGCAGTGAGATCATAGTTGCGGGCTACATTGACCAGCGAAAAAAGAAGATCCCCGAATTCTTCCTGTTGTTTTTGGACGTCCTGATCACTGAGCGTTTCCTTGAATTCCTGCAGTTCCTCTTCCAGCTTTTCCCAAACCTGTTTTTTTTCCGGCCAGTCGAATCCCACATTCGCAGCTTTCTCCTGCATGCGCTGGGCCCGAATCAAGGCCGGCAGCTGTTTGGGAATACCTTCAAGAACTGATTTTTTACCTTCCTGCAGTTTAATGTTTTCCCAGTTTGCGGCAACCTGTTTATCATCAGCAGCGTCAACATCACTAAAGACATGCGGGTGACGGCGGATAAGCTTCTGTTGTATAGTATAAACCACATCTCCGACAGTAAAATGCTCTTTTTCATCCGCCATAATACTATGGAATACAACCTGTAATAGAACATCACCTAATTCTTTTTCTAATTCGCTGAAGTCTCTCTTGTCAATGGCTTCAATCGTTTCATACGCTTCCTCAACAAGATGGTCTTTAAGACTTTCATGTGTTTGTTTACGGTCCCACGGACATTCTTTGCGAAGGACTTTAACAAGTTCTACCAGGTCGTCGAATTTTTTTGTGGGCTTCATTGCGGGGCAAAATTTCCATTATTAAGATAAATAGCGTGTACCGTAAAAGGTACGTAAATGTGGCCACTTTTAACACGGGTATTGTCGATTTTGGTGTTTCTCCTGAGGAGCTTTATAGTACGGCCCCGGATTCGCGTAAATGACAGAGATACGTCTGCCGGTGATAAACGAGAGAAGCGCACCCGTACCGATCACTCATGGGGAAATTGAAAGGTGCAGACCCTTTAGTTATATTCCCGGGGGCTTTGAAAAACCGGTCCCGAAGCATCGGGAAATATCAAAGCCTGAGCAGTTCATAACCTAAGCATATTATGAGGATGGTGAATTCGAGAAAAATGCAAATATTGGCCCAAAAGAGCAGTTTGGTATGGCTAACTTTTCATCAGGATGAATGATTCTCCCCGGAATAACCGGGTAAATATTCCGGGGCAAAATTTTGCATAACCTGATAAAAGGTATAAAGCGGAAAGCCCACCACGTTGTTGTAATCTCCCTCGATATGCCTGACGAAGATCGCTCCATATTTGTCCTGGATGCCATACCCGCCGGCCTTGTCCATCGGACTCCCGCTTTCGACATACCGTTTTATGTCGCGGAGATTGAGGTCGCCAAAAGTGACTTTTGTTTCTTCAAAAAATGTATGAGTCTGGCTGTTGTCATGAGATGCTTTTTTACAGAGCGATACACCGGTAAAAACCGAATGCGTATTTCCACTTAATTGCATGAGCATTCTTTGGGCCTCCTCTTTGGTTGACGGTTTTTCCAGGATTTTGTTCCGATATGCGACAATGGTATCGGCCCCGATGATCAGGGCCCTGCTATAGTGGCGGGCTACACTTGACGCTTTACGGCGGGCCAGGACCTCAACGACCTCGGAAGGAGTGAGGTCTGAACGGTAATGTTCGTAAATCGCACTTTTCTGTACCTGAAACGGCATATTGATTTGTTCAAGCAGTTTTTTGCGGCGAGGGCTGCCTGAAGCAAGAATTACAGTTTCCAAAAATGAACAAATTTAGTTGTAAATTTTTTGTTAGTTTATGAAGCGAAAAGGACGGGAAAGAATAATCCGTCACTTTCGTTGTAAGGATAGCATAAATTTTTAAAATTATCTTAAATTCATGGTATCAAGAAATCGCAGCAGAGGCCGTAAGAAAAAGCCGATGATCTTTAGCTCCTGGAACTATAAAGTTCTTGCACTGGGGTTGTTATTAGTCATTGTTGGTTTTTCAGCGATGTATATAGAAAATGAAGTAAAAGGGTTCATCTCATTGTACCTGTCACCCGTTGTAATTATGGCGGGATATGTTTCTGTAATTGTGGCTATATTGAAGCATGATCGGGACACATCTGCTGCATCCGACCAATCTTGACCGCTGCGATACCCGTGGATCGTAAACTCAATGTCGTTTTTACGTTTACAGCCGTTCTCCTGTTTATGGTCGATATGGGAAATCCCGTCTATTACTGGGGCATAATCGGCGGGTTGTTTTTGTCTTTCCTGTTTTCATTGGCTGCTTTTCTACTACAGCACCTGTCCCTGGACGGTATGTTTGCGGCAACCGTAGCCGGCACCCTCATATTCGGATTGGGCGGATGGCCTATGGCAGCGATCATTCTGTTATTTTTTATCAGCAGTGCTGTTATTTCAACACCTCAGGATCAGGACAGGCTATCCGGGGAGGCCTCGGGAAATGTCCGCCGCAGTGGCATACAGGTATGGGCCAATGGCTTGTGGATGGTTCTATGCTTAGTGATGGCTGCTGCGTTCGATAACAGCATATTCCTTTTGGGAGGCGTGGCGGCGGTTGCCGTGGCTACAGCCGATACCTGGGCCACAGAGCTGCGAAGCACAAAAGGCGGGACCACCTACCTCATCTCAACGTTTGAGCCGGTGTCACCAGGAGCAGACGGTGGCATCAGTCTGAAAGGGACGGCGTGGGCTTCAGCAGGCAGCATGATGATAGCGGGAACTTCTACTTATTTTTTCTCACTTTCTCTTGGAAGCTTCTTTATTATTTTTATAGCTGGTTTTTTGGGATGTGTGCTCGATTCTTACCTTGGAGCGATATTTCAACGCCATAACCGGCCAATGGTGGTCCCCTTCGTCAGAAAAGAAATCAGGTTCAATAATAATCTGGTCAATGCTGTTTCCACCGGTGCGGGAGCGCTTTTGGCCATAATATTTAGGATAGCGATTATATGAAAGCATGGTATAAGCAATTGCACTGGCAAATCATTTTCGGACTGGTATTGGGACTTGTATGGGGACTCATTGCAAGTGTTGCCGGGTTTTCGGCCTTTACGGTTGATTATGTGAAGCCGTTCGGCACCATTTTTATTAATTTGCTTAAGCTTATTGCGGTACCGCTGGTATTAGCCTCCCTCATCGTAGGGGTCACGAGCCTGAATGATATGGCCAAACTCTCTCGTATGGGCGGTAAAACCGTAGGTATTTATATTGTTACCACGATCTGTGCCATAACCATAGGACTCACGGTCGTAAATATCATTCAGCCAGGGGACTTTCTTCCCACTGAAACGCAGCAGGACCTGATGAGCAGTTACCAGGGAAATGTTGAAGGCTCCAAACAAACAGCGCAGGAGGTCCTGGAGCGATCGCCGCTGAGCTTCTTTGTGGATATTGTGCCCGAAAATCTTTTTGCTGCTGCTTCCGATAACAGTAAAATGCTCCAGGTTGTTTTTGTAGCTATTCTATTGGGTATCGGTATCATCCAGGTACCGGCGGAAAAGGGGCGGCCTCTCATCAGTTTCTTTGACGCTTTTAATGATGTGATCATCAAAATTGTGGATCTGATTATGCTGCTGGCCCCTTACGGGGTTTTTGCCCTGATGGCGGGTGTTATCGTGGACTTGGCGGGGGATGATCTCGGTCAGGCGCTGAATTTGCTGGGTGCTCTGGGCTGGTACAGCGCAGCTGTCGTGGCCGGACTGCTACTGCACGTATTGATCGTTTATTCCAGCTTATTCAAAATCTTCAGCAAAATGAAGCTGACAGACTTCTTCCGAGCTATCCGGCCGGCGATACTTCTGGGTTTCAGTACCAGCTCAAGCGCTGCCACCCTGCCTGTTACCATGGAACGGGTGGAAAATAATCTGGGCGTGGACGAGGAGGTGGCCAGTTTTGTGCTGCCTATCGGAGCGACGATTAATATGGATGGAACGAGTCTGTACCAGGCGGTAGCTGCCGTTTTTATAGCCCAGGCTTTGGGACTTGATCTGTCGATAGCACAACAGCTTACCATCGTTCTTACGGCTACTCTTGCATCGATCGGGTCTGCGGGGGTACCGGGCGCCGGTATTATCATGCTGGTGATTGTGTTGCAGGCTATCCAGGTACCGGTTGAGGGTATTGCACTGATCCTGGGCGTCGATCGCATCCTGGATATGTGCCGGACCGCCGTCAATATTACCGGCGATGCCGCGGTATCGGTGGCGGTAGCCCATAGCGAGGGACTGCTGGGCGAAATGCATCTCGAGGATGATTAATCTAAAAAAAGACGAAACGCTGATGGGTTACGTTGGTTGTTTGTTACTACCGATTAATATCTGTGTTCGTATATGAAAGTTGCAATAGGGTTTATCGCTTTTCTTTTTACAGTTTTACCGCTGTATGTCATGGCTAATCCGGGGACGGAGATCGTGGATGCCGACTCTTCGGGCTATGAGCACCAGCTGGATGAGGGTATCGATGCTTTTTATCAATCAGACTGGGAAAAGGCTTATACCATTTTTCAAAGGCTTCAACAAGCATATCCACAGGATGCGCGCGCCTATTTTTTTGATGCTATGATTCCCTTTTGGCAATACTACTTCGGGGGGAAGGAGCCAGCTGCAGCCCGTTCATTCATTGAGCGTTCTGACAAAGCTCTTACTGTAAGCCATGACGCGTTGGAAGCCAATCCCAGCGACACCACGATAGTCCTGATGCTAAGCGGTCTATATGGATATCAGAGTCTTGTTATGGCAGCAGAGAAAGATTATAGGAGGGCACTTCAAAGTGGAATAATCGGATTTAAATATACCCGCCAGTTGTTGAAACTTGATGCAAATGGCCCTAAGGCTTTGATAGGCAAAGGGATATTTTATTATATGACAGGGAGCGTTCCCGATCAGTTGAAGTGGTTGACTAATTTCGCGGGACTCCCGGGCGATATGGAAGAGGGATTTCAGGCTCTTGAACAAGCTGCCGCGTCTGACAGTTATGTAAGCAATGATGCCAAAATAATTTTGTCTTATTTATATGAGCGTGAGGGGATGAATAAACCGGCATTGAAACACCTTCGCGACTTATCGGCAAAATATCCTAAAAATATTATTTTCCAATTTAATACGGGTAGGATGTATGAAAAGTGCGGTGACCTGTCACGGGCCAAAAAGCGATACAAATTGGTATCCTCTATGGAAGGCCATCGCCTAACTTCACTCCGGACGGAAAGTGCTGACCGGTTGGAGAGATTGAGCGTGGAAAAATAAATAGGAATATGGGGATAATTTTTTGCTGTTTATTTTGATTAACATCAAAAAAAATAGTAAATATATAAGTACGTGTGGGGTGTAATATAATTTTATGTATGGGCAAAACGCTACGGTGCTTTTTTACTAAACATATTTTTTTTTGGGGACTCCTTTTAGGAGTTGCAGGGAGTGCTGTAGCACAGTCGGGCGGAGATATTGCGTTTATTGGTATTAATAGCAGCAGCAGCGAATTTGCCATTGTTGCTCTTGCTGATCTGTCGCCCCAGACAACTATTTTTTTTACGGATTTTAAATGGGACGGCAATGTTGTTGAGCCGGAAGGAGTTCGCTGGGAGACCGGGGATACTCTTATCAGCGCCGGGACGGTAATTACCTTCCATTATACCGACTCGGAAGAGGCCTCTGTTAGTACGGGCAGGTTGAGCGGAAACGGACTAAAGTGGTCCCCCTCGAATACCACTATTTTTTCCTACCGGGGTCCGGATTTGCAATCTTCCCCCACTTTACTTGCAGCAATCTCCAACCAGGAAAGTTCGTATAGCCAAATTGATCTGACGGTGGGGGAAGAAGCAATTGTACTGAATAACCCGCCTATGCGGGGGGGGTACCAGGGAATGCGAGAGGGCAAAAGCAGAGGGGAATACCTGCGGCTGATTGGAGATACGGAAAGCAACTGGTGGCAGGCAGAGGATCAGTCGGCAGAGTATACCATGGATGTCACCCCCTTTACTTTTCAGGATTCGGCCGAAAGCACTGCTTCGGAATCCCCTTCTTTTATGATCCCAATAGAAGGAGTAGAGGGATGGAAAGGCCTGTCATCTCCAACAAAAAACACCTCATTTGAACAGCTGTTAGGTGACCTGCGAATACAGGGCATCGCAGGAGCGGATGATCCCGGTGGTGAAGCAACTATCCTCTCCTGGGAGGAGCAGGACGGGGGTTCTTTTAAAGCTCCCGAGAGCGTTACCGATTATTTGGAGCCGGGCAGAGGCTATTTCGTATATCTGCCGGAAGCCGACGAACCGGAGGCGGCAGGAATACAAGGGAGCCTTCCTAAAGCATTAACGGTCGATGAACCCCTTCACGATCGAGTGGTGGGTATCGGGGTAAGTGCTACGGATGCCGATGAAAACGGGAGTATTGACGGGATGGAAGGATTTAATCTACTGGGAAATCCGTTCGGCAGGAAAATTTCGGTTGGAGCGGTTAAAGAAGAGCTTAGAGAAGTTAACCCATCCATAAATAGTTATATCTATGTTTGGAATCCTGAGATGGGCGGCGGTAACGGGGGATTTGAGCTTTTGTATGATAATGATGTTATCGATCCCACTCAGTCTTTTTGGGTTCGCTACCTGGATGAAGGAGTAAGGGGAATGCTTCGCCTTGATCGCAATAACCTGACTAAAGAAGCCGGAAGGGAATTCCATGGTTCGTTGAGTGATCCCCTGGGAAGTTTTGAACTGAGGTTAGGTGCGGAAGAATGGTATGACAATTATCGTATAGAGATCAGGGAAGAGGGGAAAATGGGAGAAGACAGGCTGGACGGCTATAAGCTGTTTTCTTTGAAGTCGGGCTCTTTAAATCTTTACAGCACCGACGGCAGCGGGAACAGACTGACTAAAAATGTACTTCCCCGACGGTTGGAACAGGAAATTCAGATTCCCCTCCTGTTTTCGGCAGCTGATAAAAGCCGTCTTTCCTTTAGCTGGGACCGACCCGATGAAATGCCCCGGGACTGGGAGTTGATGCTAAGGGATCATAAACAAAATAGGGAGATAAATTTAAGGACTTCTGAGCGCTATGATTTTGAATTGGAGAGATCAGCGACCTCTATTAAAGAGGCCTCACCTCCATCGGAACAATCGCTGCTGAACTCCCCGACAGAGACTACAAGTACCGAAAGATTCTACCTGGCTATTCGTCCCCCGGACAGTGAGCAAGAAAATGTGACTGAAGAGGAGGAGCTGCCGGAATCGATCAGGCTAAAACCGAACTACCCGAACCCGTTTACGAATACGACCACTATTCCGTATGAACTGGATGAGCCTACGGAAGTCACACTGACGGTTTGGAATATGATTGGTCAAAAGGTCGCCACATTAATAGATGGTGAACTTAAAAGTGCGGGCTCCCATGATGGGGATCCGGATATAAACTGGAATGCGAACAGCATGCCCAGCGGGATGTATATCGCCCGTCTTGAAGCGGGAGGAGAGGTCTTTACCCGGAAAATGACGCTAATCAAATAAAGGAGCTAATTAAATAAGGAGAGATCTTCCACATTGATTTTTTAAATTCGATGGTTTATATAGACAAAGGCAGGAGTATGAAATGATTTTTAGATTCGGTTAGTTTCCTATATTTTATCGAATCATTTTACACCGAAAGCTGTTATAAAGTTTAATTTAACCCAAAATAAACGGAGTATTTCTTTTACTACAAATGCAATATAAAAATATACAGGGATTAGACGTTCCCGAAATAGGTCTCGGGACCTATAAACTCCATGATAGAGAATGCGAAAGAGTTTTACGGACAGCACTTGACATCGGGTATCGCCACATTGATACCGCTCAGATGTATAAGAACGAGCGGGAAATAGGCAGGGCACTCAGTGTTTCCAATATTCCTCGCGAAGACATCTTTCTTACAACCAAAATATGGCATACTAATCTCGATGCTGATGATGTTCTGCAATCCACTGAGCAGAGCCTTCGAAATTTGGATACTCCGTATGTTGACCTGCTGCTCATCCACTGGCCAAATGATCAGTATGATTTGCGCGCTACCATAGAATCAATGTTGGTACTACGCGACCAGGGCAAGGCCATGAATATCGGGGTAAGTAATTTTCCGTTGTCTCTGCTTCAGAAGGTCAACGATGAGATTCGCGCGCCCATTTTTTGTGATCAGGTGGAATTTCATCCTTTTATTGACCAGTTGGACTTACTGGATTATGCTATTGAGAATGATATCATGCTAACCGCTTATGCTCCGCTGGCAAAGGGAAAAGTCGATAAAAATGAGGAGTTGTGGGAAATTGCCCGGAGCTACGATAAGACAGCGGCCCAGGTAGCTCTTCGGTGGCTGATTGAACAGGAGAATGTGGTGGCAATCCCCAAAGCATCCAGTGAAGAACATCTCAGGAATAATTTCGATATCTTTGATTTCTATCTCGAAGATGAGGACTTTGAACGCATCGACCAGCTCGACAAAAACCTGCGGCTGGTAAATCCCAGTTTTGCCCCGGAGTGGGAATAAAAGGAATGTTGCTGTTTTTTTTCGAATAAGCTCTTTCTGTTATATATAGCGGGCCTCCTTACTATTAGATGAGAAGCCTCGAAAAACCAGAAAATTGGGTAAATATCAACGTTTGAGCAAATTCAAAGCCACCTCATATCTAACACCTGTGAGGAGGTTCATTACGCGAGAACGCAAAGATTGACCCAAAAACGGTTTTGCAACGTTCACTATTAATGAGCATGCGTGTTTAACGTGAGCATACTTTTAATGGTCAAAAAGATGAGCTTTACATCCATTACAAAGGATCGCTTTTTAATATATGTGAGATCACACTTGAGACGTTCTCGCATATCTTCGATATTGAGGGTCCCCCCGCGCAGACCCGAGGCCTGGGCCAAGCCGGTCAGTCCGGGCTTGACTGAAAACCGTTTATAAAAATCGGGAAACATGGTATTCCAATAGGAGTTTTCGCGGATGGGGTAGGGACGCGGACCCACAAGGCTCATGTCTCCTTTAAGGACGTTTATAAATTGAGGTATTTCATCCAGATTGGTCTTCCTGAGGAACTGGCCAAACGTAAAAATCCGGCTGTCATTTTTTTGGGTGATATCAGGATTTTTTACAGACTTTTCATCCTTGCTGCAGTGCATGGTTCGGAACTTATAGCAATCAAAGATCCTCCCGTCGAACCCAGAGCGTTCCTGTTTGAAGATAACCGGGCCATTGGATGAGAGTTTGATACCCAGAGCGATGAAGGGGTACAGCAACAGAAGAATAAAGGTACCAACCATTCCAAACAACAGGTCAAACGCTTGCTTCCAAATCAGCTTTTCATGATAAATACGCGCATAATCTATTGATATGGAATTAATTTCCAAGTTCAACGCGCTTTCTGAGGTTGGAAGTGATACTCTTCGCATTCTCGCTTTTCTATTTCCAGAGATGTATTTTTGGGCGGTAGTACTCATAAATGAATGATTAATTTTTACGTTAATCTTGATAACATTGGATTGCAGCGTTTCCCTGATAGGAAAAAGCAATCTGTTTATTACAATTAAATGCAATATCTGTACCGTCTTCGGTGAGATGGCTGGCTAAAGGAATAGACGCAAGAAATGGGGGCTTAAGGGGGGTACAGGCCTATTTTCGGGGTTATTTCGAAAGATAATGAATACAAGCGGGGAGGGGGACGTGTCCTAAATTATACACACTGTACAAGATATAGGACAAGAAAAAGCACATAAAAGAATATTGCTGACTGACTTATTGAATGGATCGGTAGAGCCGCCGTGAGTAGGTGTCTTCTTCTGTCAGGTAGTGATATGCTATCCCCAAAAAGAGCCAGGTCGGGAGATAGGTATATTCTGTAACGGCTATCATCATGGTGACAATAATAATCGACAGGGCCGCTTTTATTGCAAACTCTTTGGGCGTTTTACCCAGTGCAAGGATGGGATAGATAAATACAAGCAGAAATATTGTCAACCCTGTGATTCCGTTATTTACCAGTATGGTTGAAAAGAAATCTGTCGAACGAATGTATCCAAAGCCGAGGCCAAATATTTTGATGGGAAAGGGCGATTCCCACCAAAAGGTTAGCGAATCCAACATATTCGAAAGCCGAACGCCACCCGAAATGGAGGCTCCTGTAAGCTTTTTTAAAACCAGTTCATTAAAAACAGAAAAAACGGTTTCAAACTTGATGACGGCAATCAGCAAAAGTATCGCAGCCGAAGTTACGAGATATTTCCAATTGACTTTCCTACTGAGAATGAGAACGATGATATATGTGCCAATACCCAGTATGGCGGTGGTTGAGGTGGAGAATAAGAGGGCTAACGTGAGGATAACCGCAGTTATATATCGTTGTTTATGGATAGCAAGAACCCAGTAAGGCAAGACGGTAAATGCGAACATCGAAGCCTCGCCCGTAAGGCTTTTCATCCGCAAAAGTGAGAATCCCCCAATGTTGAAAACCTGGGTGGAGCTGCCAAAATATCTTTCATTAAAAAAACGGTTAGACAGAAAATCGCCTGATGTTCCGGTCGCCCAGTAGTAAAAAACTTCGTAGAACCCATAGACTACCAGCATAAGAATACCGGCAAAAATATAGGGATCCCAGGAGGGGTGGTACCATTTATAAACAAACAAAAATGTTAGCAGGCAAGCCGTTAAATAGAGTGTTTGGGTGAAAAGTGTGGGACGCAGGACAACTTTTTGAGTGAATGACAGGGGATCTACCAGGGGTAGAGAAGACAAATCCATTTCGCCGTAAAGCGAAAGGAGGAACTGACTGCATGCATTGAGGGTGATATACCCAACGGCAATTAGAAAAGCTACCGTCAAATATTGTTTTATTTCCTTCATG